>NYVA01000057.1 GCA_002684355.1 Formosa sp. | reverse complement strand
CAATGGGTAGTAATTTTTCTGAATTTTTTAATAGAACAATCCCCTCTGTTGCAACATCGTAAGCTGTTTTGTAATGACTTTCGTAATTGATGTTTCCAAAGGGCCTATTTTTGTTCAAAGAGGTTCTGAACATGAGTTTTAAAATTCTCGTAACTTTTTCATTCAAAACACGCTCTGACACCTCCCCATTAATAATTTTATCTAGGAAAGCTGCCCCAAGAAAATTACTGTCGTATGGATATCTAAACGATTTGTTTTTATTTGAAGGAGTGCCCATTTCAATATCTAATCCATTATAAATAGCTTCGTTTGTATTGTGCGTCCCTGCCCAATCTGAGATCACAACGCCATCAAACCCCCATGAGTCTTTAAGGATTACATTTAGTAAAATCTCATTATGGCAACAGTGTTGTCCACGAAATTTGTTGTATGCTCCCATTATGGCCCATGCGTTGCCTTCAACAATTGCGGACTTAAAAGCAGGTAGATATATTTCATGTAACGCCCTGTCGCTAACTTCAACATTTATGTGCCCACGCCATTGCTCTTGATTATTTAAAGCAAAGTGTTTGACACATGCAGCAACTCCATTTTCTTGAACTCCTTTTACATACGGCACAACCATTTTAGCTGCTAAAAATGGGTCCTCTCCCATGTATTCAAAGTTCCTTCCGTTCAAGGGAGTGCGATAAATATTTACGCCTGGACCTAGTAAAACATCTTTTTTCCGATATCTGGCTTCTTCCCCCAGATTGATGCCGTACTCGAGAGATAAATCTGGGTTAAATGTAGCAGCTAAGCAGGTCAATGCTGGAAAAGCGGTAACATAATCATTGGTCCAATTTGCATATTGCCAATCGTCCCAATTCATTTCAGCGCGAATTCCGTGTGGTCCGTCAGACATCGACAGTTCAGGAATTCCTAGTCTTGAGACTCCTGATGAGCTAAATTTTGATTGCGCATGGCACATTGCTATTTTTTCTTCAATGGAAAGTTTAGAAATTATATTTTCAATTGAATTTGTTTCTTGTGCTGACAATGAGAAAAATCCAAATAATAATAATTTGATGCTGATTTTTTTCAAACAGTAAGAATTACTTTTATTAAAGCCAATATTATTTACAAGCACAATAAATGGTTGGAATTTTTCTTCAATTTTCATATGATTGAATACATAATTATCAAAGCTAAAATGATATTACTTTTTTTATTACAAGCTTATTTATGTTTAGTTAATTAAAAATAAACACGCTCAAAATGATTTGGTTTGGAAAAATAAAACAACGTTAGATCAAATGAATTTAGCAATGTTAAAAAATCTTTCTTCATAAAAATTGGAGTATATTATTTATCACTATTAAAACCAGGGTCGTTTTCCAACTTGATAGGTGTTATAAAAGTCTTCATCACTTTTTGTCAGGTAAATAATACCTTCAATAAACCCCACAATTCCGGCAATACCACAAGTAATAAATGTCAATAAAATTTGAATAACCCCCTCTTTATTATAACCCAATATAAATTTATGAATACCAATATGACCAAAAAATATCCCTAAAACTTCAACTAATACCTTTTTGTTTTCTCTATTGGTTGTGACTTGGTTCCAACTTTCTTTAAATTCATTAGTAGCTTTTTTTGTCTCTGCTTCAAATGAACTTTTATTTTCTTCACTCATATTTGATAATTTTTATTGATTTAAATGTACTTTATTTTATCGCTTTGTGTAAAGGTAAGTATTAACAAATAGTACTCACAAAAAACATCACCAAAAATAAATAGCAATTCTTAGAAATAATTTCAACTAAAATAAGGATGTAAAATTGAACTATGTTAGGGTGGATTTGAGCTGTTAATTCTCACTGTTAAGTTCAACGATAATCTCATTTTTACGATTAAAAACTTCGTAGGGTGCATTGTACCCTAGAAAGAAAAATTGATTATTGTAAGGAATATTCTTGGCATCCAAAGCGGCTCTAAGGTTTTTTTTATAGCGGTCTATTTTTTTAGCATTTGCCCAACCCCCAAAGCCTATGGCAGCCACTGTTTTTTCTGCCTCCTCTTTAAATTCAATGTTTGAGTCATTGGGCAAGGGGAGTGTTTCTTTTTTGAATTTTTGAGGAACCATAAAAAGCATTGTCATAGAATCTTGGATGGACATTTTCACAGGCGATGTCATCGCTATTTTTTCCTTTTTATCATTACCTCCAAAAATATACCCCGCCAAAACAGAAAAACCATTGGAAGCGGCATCTTTGAAGCCATTGTTAGGGAGTTTCACACTGGTAAACAATGCTTTTTCATAGGTGCGAATTTCGAAAGTATCGTATTTTTCTATCACTGTAAAAGAATGTGTTTCAATGTTGTACTGGCTTTTTAGAGCAAATATTTGTACAACAACAAAACCGATTACAATTATTACAATCAGAATTGAAAAAATTTGCTTCATAGCTTTAAAAATATAGCTTTAATAAGACAATAAGTGCCCTGGCTTGGAAGTCATTTTTTTGATTGGTGGCGCAAATTGTGTAAGGTTGATGCCTTTTATTGCAGCCTTATACTCATCAAGTTCAGGGGTTCTACCAAGAATTGCTGAGAGCACGACCACTGGAGTCGATGCCAATAATGATTCCCCTTTTTTTCGATCCGAATCTTTGACCACTCTTCCTTGGAATAAACGGGTGGAGGTCGCCATTACACTGTCACCTTTTTCAGCTTTCTCTTGATTGCCCATGCAGAGATTACAACCGGGGCGTTCCAAATATAAAATATTGTCATATTCCGTTCGTGCAGTCCCTTTTGGAGCTGAATCATCAAATTCAAAACCAGAATATTTTTGAAGAATTTCCCAATCTCCTTCTTCTTTGAGTTCGTCAATAATATTGTATGTAGGCGCTGTTACTACCAGCGGCGCTTTGAACTCTAATTTACCATGGTATGCTTCTAAATTTTTAAGCATTTTAGCAACAATCTTGATATCCCCTTTGTGTACCATGCATGAACCAACAAACCCTAAATCGATTTGTTTTTTTCCGCCATAATAAGAAAGCTCTCGGATGGTGTCGTGGGTATAGCGTTTTGAAACATCTTCGTTATTGACATCGGGATCAGCAATCATAGGCTCATCAATAATGTCTAAATCTACTACAAATTCAGCATAATAATTTGCGTTCTCGTCAGGTGTTAGCGGTGGTTTTTCACCAGATTTAATTTGATCGATTCTCGCATTGGCACTGTCTATAAGACCCTGAAGAACTCCAGCCTCATTATCCATTCCCTTATCAATCATTATTTGAATGCGCCCTTTGGCAATGTTGAGTGATTCAATAAGGGTGTCGTCTTGCGAAATACAAATAGAAGCTTTAGCTTTCATTTCTGCGGTCCAGTCTGTAAAGGTAAAGGCCTGGTCTGCAAGAAGAGTTCCTATATGAACCTCAATGATACGGCCCTGGAACACATTTTCACCATTGAATTTTTTTAGCATCTGAGATTGTGTTGCATGTACAACATCCCGAAAATCCATATGCGGTTTCATCGCACCTTTAAAAGTAACCTTAACTGATTCTGGTATCGGCATTGAAGCTTCACCAGTCGCTAAAGCCAATGCAACGGTTCCTGAATCTGCCCCAAAAGCAACGCCTTTGGACATTCTGGTATGGGAATCACCTCCAATAATAATCGCCCAGTCATCGACGGTGATGTCATTCAATACTTTGTGAATTACATCAGTCATGGGGTGGTATTTGTGTTTTGGATGGCGTGCTGTTATCAGCCCAAAATCATTCATAAATTTCATCAATCTGGGGATATTTTCTTGCGATTTTAAGTCCCATACTGAAGCCGTATGACAACCTGATTGGTAGCCTGCATTTACAATTGGCGAAATTACCGTGGCTGCCATCATTTCCAATTCTTGAGAGGTCATTAAACCTGTGGTATCTTGAGATCCTACAATGTTGACTTCTACCCTTACATAAGAACCGGCGTGAAGCGTGGCACCTGAAGTCCCTACGGCATTTTTATTGAAAATTTTCTCTACGGCTGTGAGTCCCTGATTTTTAATTGAAATTTCTTTTGAAGGTGCAAAAACAGGAACCACAGTCTTTCCGAGTGTTTTTGCACCAAAGGCTTGTAGTTTTTTACCAAAAACAATGGCATAAGAGCCCCCAGCTTTCATAAATTCTATTTTTTGTGGGGTGAATGCTGATGAAACATCCATTAATTCCACGTCGCCATTGTAAAGTTTTTTGGTTTTTGTATTGATAGTCAGAACGGTTCCAGTATCTACGGCGTAAACTTGTTCTAAAACAGCTTCGTCATTTTCATCAAGGATGAGATTTCCGGCTTGATCTTTCTTTTTCTTCCAGTTTTTTAAATCCAAACCTATACCGCCAGTCACACCAACTGTAGTAAGAAAAATTGGTGATACCCCATTGGTACCAGCAATAACGGGTGCTATATTTATAAATGGAATGTATTTACTTGCTTTTTTCCCAATCCAGAGGGCTACGTTATTAACCCCTGACATTCTTGATGAGCCTACGCCCATGGTGCCTTTTTCGGCAATCAGCATGACACGTTTGTCGGGGTGTTTGGCTTGTAATTCTAACAATTCTTTTTGCTGGTTTTTGTTGTGCTCAAACATTGACTGTCCATGTAGCTGTCGATCAGACCTTGAGTGTGCATCACTCCCAGGAGACAATAAATCTGTTGAAATATCTCCAATCCCAGCTACGAATGTAACAAGTTTAATCTTTTCAGGTAAATCAGGGAGTTTTGTAAAGAATTCAGCCCTGGCATAGCTCTCTATAATACCTTTAGCAATGGTATTACCGGATTTGAATGCTGCTTCCAAGCGGTCTGTATCGGCCTCATAAAGAAAAACTTGTGTTTTTAGGACATCTGCTGCTGCTGCTGCTTTTGATAGATCGTTGCCCAACGCCACATCCAAAAGGACTTCGATTGAAGGCCCCCCCTTCATATGTGCCAATTGCTCAAATGCAAAATCAACTGTAATTTCATTCAATATAAACTCACCGAGAATTATATCCTTTAAGAATTTAGCTTTTACAACCGCTGCAGATGTTGTACCAGGTAGGACATTGTATATAAAAAAGTCGAGCGAGTCTTTTCTGTGTTCGTGACTGGGGTCTTTTATTTGTTCAATAACTTCACTTAACAATTCAGCACTGTCAATTGGTTTAGGGTCAAGATCTTGACCTTTCCTCTCTTCAATTTCATTTAAATATTCAAGATATGCGCTCATAAATTGTTTTGTAGATGAAGTGTTAATTTACAAATTTAAAAAATAGGCTTTTAAAAATAGTTTTTTATGACAATGTTTTTACAAATTTAAAAATATATCATCATAAACAATACTTTATTCTTGGGTATAATTTGTACTCAGGGGGGCAACGCACTTCGGTTGTATTTACCTCAAGCGTCACTTTTAAAATCAACGAGTTACAAGGACTAAAAAAAGAAAAAGGAGACACCTTTTCAGAAATCTCCCATTTAGTACACAACGTACTCCAATTATCGAACTTATTTCTGAAAGATTTAGAGAAATTAAGAGTTTTTCAATCAGCGCTTGTAATTAAGACTTAATACTTCAATTTTATCTTTATAGTTTTTTAAATCCTTTCGTAAGTTTTCTGAACAAACAAGATTGAGCCATCAGAACTCGGGTAATCATAACTGACATTTATTATATTTCCAATAACTTGAAAATCGACTGTTAGTTGTAAGTTAGTATCTGTGTCATTAACCTCTCCTGCACAAAAATTTATATCACTTGTTTGATTAATTATTGCAGTAGAACCAGAATCATATGAAATATTCCATGTTTCTAAGCTATAGATACTACAAGAGTTAAATCCGCAAGATGAACTATCATTAAAGTCATTTATAAGAAGAAGTGTTGGAGAAACAACTATGGTAGATTTAAGTTGACACTCCGACAAAAACAAATCAAAACCATCTTGTGACTCAGATAGTAAACGCCATGTTCCAACAAATTCGTTAAATACATAGTTGTTTTCTGGAACTGTTTTAGTTCCCTTCCAAGTACCATAATCAGGAGGAGTAGAGGTATTATTAACAAAAACTCCAGAAGCTTCATTTCCATACATTACCCCACTAAAAATAGCACCATCTGTCGTGCTTCCTGCCGTAAATGATGTGTCTCCATCAGCCGAAACAAGCCCTGAATAAGTATTGGTTTCGTTGCTTTCCAAGCTTATATACTCACCACTAAAGTTGTTCTGAGCAACTGTTCCTTGCCATGTTCCTGAACTTATTCCGTCTTCATCAATTGTTTCATTATAGACTCCAGACCATTCTCCGCTAAATGGATTTTCTGAATTGTTATAGTTGTTATCATTATCACTACCACTACAAGAAATTAGTAAAAATATGAGAGTTATAAAAAGTATTTTTTTCATAGTTTAAATATTTACAACTAATATAAAAAATATATCCCCAAGAATAATTATTCTTGGGGATATATTGTACACAGCGTAGTCCAATTATCGAACTTTTTTCTTACATGATTTAGAGAAATTGAAGAGGTCTGGCTAAGCGCTTGTAATTAAGGCTTAATACTTTGACTTAACAATTTTTTTGTATTATGTATTGATTAGTTATAATAAATTCTATTGGCTTCAATTCTTCCTTCTTTTTTCAAAATATCATTACTATACAAGCTAATAAAACCTGAAGTTACTTTCATAACTGTCATACTGTTAAATAACCAAATCCATTTGTTAAAGTCAAAATAAAGTAATTTTCTGCGCTGATTTGGTAATACCCATTTATCACAAGTAAATTTGACTTCATAAGTTCTCCTTAGGTAAAAGTGGATCTGTTTTCGTAAAAAGTGATGAAAGGATAATTATTGCCTGCTAAAACATCACTTTCACCCAAATCATAAGCCAATACTCATCAGTAATTAACGTAAACCCAACCTGTAAATGAGTCATTACTTAAATTATTTAATTCCAAATAATAAAAATAAGTCCCTGCTGGAATGATATTTCAAGAACTTTCTGAAAAACCTTTCCACTTTTTTGAATTATCCGCTTCAAAAATTTGTGTTCCATAACGATTGAAGATTTTTAGTTTATGTTCTGTCTAATAAAAAAAACTCAACATTGACTATACACAGCTGAAATTTGATATTATCATATTATTAATTATTAAACCTTTTCGCTTATTAAAAAAAGAATATAAATTAGTTAAATATATCATATTATTAATAATTCTTAAAAAACTTCTGCCTTGTATGTTTAATGTATTGTATGTTTTTGAATTTTAATTCAATTCAATTATTAATTTTGAAATATAACTTTTTAAACATAACTAAATGAAAGAAATTACTTCAAAAATCACAAAACAGATTATATTTTTTAGTAGCTTAATGTTAGTTTTTTTTACTTCTGCACAAAACCCTGAAGGGACTTGGACAGTTACATCACTTGGGGTTGGGCCAAACCAAGGCGCAACAGACTGGTGGAATAACAATGTAACCAGTGGCCAGAGAGCTTGT
>NYVA01000056.1 GCA_002684355.1 Formosa sp. | reverse complement strand
AGAGGCAATGTATCCGTCTACAACCACCAATGGATCGTTGTCCGAATTACTACTCACACCACGGATAAGAACTCGAAATCCACTCCCTGGCGAACCAGAAGATGAAGTTACGGAAACTCCCGAGGCACGTCCTTGAAGGGCTTGAGACACATCTACGGGTTTCAATTTCTCAATGGTTTCAGACTTTACCATGGAAACGGATCCTGTCAAATCTTTTTGGCTTTTAGAGCCGTAACCAATTAGTATCACCTCGTCTAAAGCTTGATTGTCTTCTTTTAATAGAATTTCCATACCTGTAGTGGCCACCAGCTCTTGAATTTCAAAGCCAAGATAGGTGAATACTAGAATAGAACCTGAAGAGACATTGGATAATGAGAAGTTTCCATCAAAATCTGATACGGTACCGTTAGAAGTATTTTTAACAACAATATTAACACCTGGAAGTGGCATGTTGTCAACACTGGACTTGACTGTTCCTGAGGCTGAAAACGTTTGCGAAAAAACAAATGAAGCACACAAAAAAGTCAGCAAAAAGGAATAAATTATTCTTTTCATAAAATTTGATTTGTTTGATTTTGTTAAAGGTATCATAACACATCGTATGTGCAAAAAATTAAAACGCTACAAAAAACATACAGCGGGTGAAAAGTAATTGCTAACAGCAAAACATTAAGTTTCAAGAAGATATAAGGGGTCCTAAAGATACAAATTGAAAAGCAAAACAACTTACAGATTGCAAATAATGTTGGGGAAGTGTATAGGTTTTATTTGAGTTTCCTAAACATTAAAGCCCTAAAATATAATCAGTCAAGCTGGATTTTGGAGTTAAATCCATTTTTTTGCGCAAACGATATCGCTTGACCTCTACACTTCTTGGTGAAATATTTAAAAGAGGGGCTATTTCTTTTGAAGATAAGTTTAAACGCAAATAGGCACATAGTTTTAAATCGTTAGGGGTTAAAATTGGGTGCTTTTCTTTGACCAGTTTTAAAAAGTCTTTATCCGCATTGTCAAAAGCTTCTTTGAAAAGTTTCCAATCATCAGTATTATTTAAATTATTGTCAATAATTTTAATGACTTTGCGAATTCCATTGGGGGTGTTTTTTTCCTGAATAGCTTTTTTAATTGTGTTTAAGAATTCGTTTTTCTTAATTAAACTCATGGTTGAAATTGCGAGCTCTCGGTTTTTACTATCGATAGCAATCTCTAATTTTTCATTTTTGAGCTGCATTAGCTTTTGACTGTTCTCCAATTCATTTAAGGCCATTTCTTTTTGAGACTTCAGAAGCAAAGCTTTTTGTTGGTTTTTATAATAGCGCTTGTAGATATTATGTATAAGTACCGACATAATTAATAGTAAAACAACATAAATAGTAATGGCGGGAATGGACAAAAACCAAGGCCGATGAATGACCACAGCGAAGGAGGCCTCATTAATCGTTTCTGTGTTGCCTACCTTACCTTTGACCTTGAAAACATAATTTCCGAAAGGTAAATTCTCAAAAATTTGAGATGTTTTAGATGACCAACTTGACCAACCTTGAGACCATCCCTCAAGTTTATAAGAATAATTGGCCTCTACAATATTACCATATTTGGGAACACTATATTCAAAGTAAAGATTATTTTTTTTGAAATTTAAAAGCGCATCTGTAGTCAAATCTAGTACTTGTTTGAGTCCGTTTTTAGGATTTGCCATGACCAAATTAATTTCAATTTTCTGACGGTTATCGAGCTTGGGTAAATCTCCTCTTAGGATGAAGTAACCGTTGGACGAGCCTAAGAGAAATTCATTGTCACTAATTCTAGTCAAGTTTTCAAACCCCATAACTACATTTCTAAAATTTGAATATACAATTGGAATTTGCTCAATCTTTGGCTTGTTACTTATAACACCTGGTGACATCATTAGAATATTATTTCCGTTAAAACACCATTTCATATCTTGAGTTGAATTGATGTCGAAAAGCGTTGTAGTAGGACTAAAATCATTAAATATTTCAGGTATTAAATCGGTTGATTTTTGGAATGTGTTGGCGTTTTTATTTAGAACATAAACTCCACTGGATGAGGTGTAGTAATAGTCATCCAAAAAGTTTATAAAATTAGAACCACTTCCCTTATCAACATCTTCAACCAATACATGGTCTTTTAGACGGCCAAAATCCTGGGTCATTTCAAGCTTAAACAACCCCCTAAGTTCATGATTCACGTATATTGTTGTATCAATAATTTGAAAAAAACGGCTGGAAATATCGAATCCTCTTATTTTATGACTATAACACCATTCTCCAGATGATTTTTTAAGTATATGAAGGCCTTTATAATTACCTTGTAAAATCAAGTTTGAATTCTTTATTTTTTTAAACTCCCAACTGCCACCGGCATCCAATATTTCAGATTTTATCATTTTATTTTTAATAATAAATGTGCCTTTATTATGCCCACAAAAAAGCACCTCATCAATGACTTTTAAAGTCCAAACTTGACCACTAGTACCCTCAACGAAATCAAAAGGACCATCAAGGCCTCTTGGCTTGACAAATAATCCTTGGTTGGTTCCTAGGTATAAATTATTCTTGTGAACGATGGATGCATAAACAGTGCCTATTTGGCCAGTGGCATCTTTATACACCCTAAATTTTGAGGATAAGTTTACGTGAGTTATTCCAATATCTAAACCAAGCCATAAGTTGTTTTTTTGATCCTGGAAAATAGATAAAATGGTGTTGTTTGTTAAACCTTTTTCGAAATCAATTTTATATTTCAAACTTCCATCTGAATTTATATGAATGATCCCGTTTGAAATGGTGCCCAAAATAAGGCTGGAATCATTTAATTGTAAACTGCTGTAAATCGCCAATTTCGACAAATCAATATCAGGGGTTAATTGCCATTGTTTTAAGACATTATTTTCAAAATATAAAATACCCTCGTTTCGGGTGATAAACATGTGCTTATCATCAAGTATAGAAACACCGACAAGCTTAGAAGACAAAAGTTTAGGATTTGAACTAAACAAAACTACTTCACCATTTACAATTTTATAAACTCCTTTATTTTTCTTAGCAAAGTAAACAGTGTCTTCAATATAAAATGTATTCCAAATTTCCTCCTCAGACTCAATTATTGTTACATTGTTATTAAATAAATTTATTAAATAAATTCTTGAGAGTGATTGAAAAAGAATCGAGTTGTCGATAACTTCAATATTCCAAAACTGTTCTTCTTGTTGTATGTCGATTCCTAGTTTATCTGGGATAGATTCGTACTCTAGTATACCAAACTTAGTTTTTTTCCAAACACCAAAATCCATATAGCTTCCAGAGTAAACCAAATTGCCAATGGCTTTAACCGATCGAACAATAGAATTATTGATTTGATTATAGGGAATTGGATATAGGGCCCACTTAGAGCCATTGAACTCCAAAAGTCCAGAGTTATTAGCAAAATACATGAACTGATTGTCTGTTTGCGCAATGTCCCAATTTTGGTTTTCAGCGGCATAACTATCTGGCGCAAAGGACATCACAGACGGATGTTCTTGTGCAAAAACCCAGGCGTTAAAAAGAAATAAAAATATATATTGAAAAGGTCTCATAGTTAAACTATATGTACTAATTTAAGTAGGCTATTAATCAATTGATAAATTGCAGATTTAAGAAACTATTATGGAGATTTAAGCTTATTAAAATTCAAACACATTGCAAAATACAATTTTTTAATTTATTAGACACAACATATAAAAAAAAGACCCATACAATGCATAGTTTTAAAGTATACATAATTGTATATCTGAAGTTCATCTATTGTATAAAAAATGTATGAAGAAATTTAAATTCGAGGACCTAAATTACACAACCTAGAACCTCAACATGATAATTACATATTATAAATTTCATAAAGTCTATAAAAAAGCAAAGCACCACAAGAAGCGATGCTTTAACAATTAACCAATTTAACTTGTAATAAGATATTTAATTACAATAAAAAATAAACAGAAACTAAAGTCGAAATAAACTATGTAACAATTGCTAAAGACACATAAAAGCCATTTTTAACAAATCATTATATTAGTTTAACAGTAATACTATTATATTTGTGTGGCTATACTATGGAAAATTTAGATGTCCGAATAAATATTAACCCTACTTTATACTCCAAGGATCCTGAATCTTCAGAGCTTGGAAAACACATTGTATGTAAAAGTATCGAAATGATTAACTCCATGGGTTTTGAAGCTTTTACATTTAAAAAATTAGGAGAAGCCATTGGATCTAATGAAAGTTCGGTATACCGTTATTTCGCCAACAAACACACTTTACTAATTTATCTCGTCAATTGGTACTGGAGTTGGATGGATTATAAAATTGTACTACAAACTGCCAATATAAATGATCCGAAAGAAAAAATTAAGCTTTCTGTTGAATTGATTTCCGCCGATATCAAACAAGACAGCGATTTCTCTTTTATCAATGAAATTTTATTAAATAAAATCATCATTATGGAATCCTCCAAAGCCTACCATAATAAAGACATTGACAGTGAAAACGAAAAAGGGTTTTTTAAAACTTACAAACATGTGGTACAACGCGTCAGTGAGTTTATCTTGGAATACAATCCCAAATTTGAATTCCCCCACATGCTAATTTCAACTGTAATTGAAGGGGCGCACAACCAGCGTTTTTTTGCTGCGCATCTGCCTTCTTTGACAGATTTTAAAGAAGGTAAGAACAGCATCACGCGCTTTTATACAAACCTTGTATTCAACGCTATAATGTAACGAAATAATCCTCATTCATTTAAAAAATCTATGAATCAGAAAATAAAAAACTGTATTAGAATCTTCATTTTGGGATCATTGATAGGATTTTCACAGCAAGATAATGGGAATTGGTTGATGTATTTTGGTACCAATAAAATAAGTGAAAAATTCAGTATTCACTCGGAACTTCAATACAGAAACCACACAATTAGCCCGACGAATATCGAGCAACTATTACTCAGAACGGGACTCAATTACCACTTTAAACCCAATGCTTCTGCAACCTTTGGATATGCACACATCGGCAACCATGTTTATGAGTCCGTAAGGAAAAGTCCTGAAACTGAGGAGCATAGGATTTGGCAACAATTATTAACAACTAACAACATTGGGCGTGTAAAATTTGAGCACCGTTACAGATTAGAAGAGCGCTTTGCAGAATCAGATTTTAAAATGCGGTTTCGCTATAGGTTGATGCTATTTGTACCCCTGAATCGACCAAAAATAGAAACAGGCACAATGTACTTGGGGGTTTACGATGAAATTTTCATCAACGACAAGGCTACCTTTTTTGATCGGAACCGACTCTATGGAGGCCTCGGCTACCAGCATGCAGACAATATTCATTTTCAAGTTGGGGTGTTGAGGCAAGAGACTCAAACAGCATCCAAAACCTTTTTACAATTTGGATTGATTTTCAATACAGATTTAAGAATTAAAAAACCCAAGACTTACAAAACAAAAAATTCAATTTAATTACAACAATAAATACATAAACCTTAAAATAAACTCAAAATGATTACAAAAGACCAAGTATTAGAAGCCCAGGAAAAATGGGGAAATGGAGTCGTTAGCATAGGTGCATTAAAAGAAAAAAAAGCAGAATGCGAAGCATTTGCTAGTGCATTTTTAGACGCACGCTATGCTTTTGACAACTCCACTGTTTTATTTAAACCCACCAAATGTGAACTAGAACAATTTAGACCTTCAAAAGCTGAGGCATTGTCCTATTTCGTTGCAGGTGATAACAGAGCTTGTAATGAAGACAAGGGGTTTGCGATTCAGCCCTGGACAAAAGTGCGCTTTGAAAATACAGGAATCATACTTGAGGAAAAAAGAGCTATTGCCATGGGAAATTATTTCTTCACCGATTTAAATGGAGATGAAGCTAAGGTAGAATACACCTTCGGCTACCAATTGCAAGGCGGTGTGTTAAAAATTGACTTACACCACTCGTCATTCCCTTACAGTCATTAAATAATTTAGGGGATTTAAAATCAAGAATACTCTCAAACTAAAAGACATCTAGCTGCTGTTGGGTAACTATGAATTTGAGTGCTAAATCCCCTAAACTATTTCCATTTTCACTATAATTCCATGGCCCGTGTCCTTTTCCTTCGAGTGCATAAAGAACATGTGCCGCTCCTGTGGTTTCATAAATAGTTTTTAGGGCTTCCGCCTTTTCATAAGAAACAATCAGGTCGTTAGTCCCGTGAGCTGTAAATAATGATGGATTGTTTTTACTATACAATTGTTTATTTTTAAAAATATTAATGGCGTCGACACAGTCTTTGCCTCCCCAAAAATTCAAAATTGTTTTCACCTCAAACAACTCATTTAGATTTGTAGACAAGAGTGTCGGGTCCTGCTCAACTGTTAATTCGTCTCTGTAATCGTCATTTTCAGTCATACCAACACCAACAGCTGAAAAAGCACCCGCAGAGCCCCCGCCAACTGTAATATAATCAGTATTGATACCGTATTCAGTTCTGTTCGCTATGACCCAACGAAGGGCTGCTTTGGCATCTCTTAAAGCAGGATACACTGCTTTATTTTGCGTTCTTTTTGAAGGAATGGTTTGTTTGTCGACATAGGCCCCCCACGCTTCGGGGACGCTTCCAAAATCTTTTAAAAGTCGGTAATTGATATTGAAAACAACCCAGCCTCTAGCAGCAAAAAAATTTGACATTGCAATAAATGGTGGCTTTTCTTTGCTACCCCCTCTAAATCCTCCGCCATGAATTAAAACCACAATGGGGCGGTTTGAAAAATCATTTTTGGGAGTATATATGTCCAATTTTAAAGGGATTTGCTTGGGGTTTTCTAGCTTAAATGAATCGTGGCTTAGGCCATAACCATAAATCACATCGCGTTGCACATTAACTTCATAGGTTGGCTTATAAAACACTCTAGAAACATCTTCGTTTGAGCTCAAAAAGAGTCCTTCAAATGATGGGGGTATCAAGGTTGGTATAAGAAATAATATGATTTGAAGGATTCTTTGTATAGCCATATTTAATTCGGTTTAAGACTTGAAAAAATAATTAAAAAACGCAATGTTTTTTGGGTGTCAACAAACAAAAATACTAAAAATATGAACGTAATTATTTACATCATTAATCGATTTATTAGTATTAGATAGCGTTGGTAGAATTTTAATTTAATTACATTTATGGCGTAACTAATTTAATTATGAAAAAACTGTGCCTTGTTTTCATTTTGATATTTTCGAACTGTAAGGGAGTCGTGTTCGAAAAGCCCTATGAGAAGCCAAATATACTTTTGTTGTACGTAGATGATTTACGGCCTGAACTGGCCAGTTATGGCGCAACACACATTCAATCTCCTAATATTGATGCGCTAGCAGAAAAGGGCGTAAAATTCACCAATGCCTATTGTAATGTGCCTGTATGTGGCGCCTCTCGCGCCAGTATGTTGACAGGGATGTTGCCTACAAAAAATCGATTTCTAGATTACAAAACCTTCGTTGAAAGGGAAACACCAGAAGCGATCACCCTACCACAATTGTTTAAAAACAATGGCTACACAACCATTTCCAATGGAAAAATTTATCACCATTTAGACGACAGAGAAAGCGACTGGGATGAAGTTTGGCGGCCATACGCTTTTGATGAAAATAACAAAGGTATGGCGCCAACTGATTATTGGCAATCATTGTGGAAAGATTATCAGAATCCCTATAATCGCGCGCATTACGAAGCAACCGACATGGGGCCGGCTTATGAAAGTGCGACCGTTTCTGACTGCACCTACATTGACGGATTGCTAACCCAAAAAGTGATTCAAGATCTCATAAAATTAAAAAAGAATCAAAAACCATTTTTTCTTACTGCGGGTTTTATCAATCCACACTTACCTTTTAATGCCCCTAAAAAGTATTGGGATTTATACGATAGAAAAACTATTAAACAACCGGAAAATTATAATTACACCCCAAAAGATGCTCCAGAAATAAGCATTAGCAACTGGGCTGAAATGCGCAGCTATTCTAACATCCCAAAACAAGGACAGGTCTCCGACAGTTTGGCCATTGATTTAATACATGGGTATTATGCTACCGTGTCTTATACCGATGCCTTGATTGGAAAAATTTTAAAAGAATTAGAGGCTCAAAAGCTATCTGAAAATACCCTTGTTGTCCTGTTGTCCGACCATGGATATAACCTGCAAGAACACACACAATGGACAAAGTTTACAAATTACAACAACGCCACGCAGGTGCCACTAATTATTTACGATCCATTGCTAAAAAGCAATGGGACAACAAATGCATTAACATCATTGATAGATATTTATCCAACGTTGGTTGAACTGTGCGGGCTCAAATCGCCCAAAGAACAACTGGATGGCACCAGCCTGGTGCCCATCTTAAAAAATCCAGAATTAGAGGGTAGGAAGCACATATTAATTAAAAGAACAAACGGTTTTACACTGAAAACAAAGGCATTTAGTTATACAGAATTTATAAACTTGGAGGACAGCTCCATACAGGACAAAATGCTTTACGACCACAGGGAAAACAAAGTTGAAAATACAAATGTTGT
>NYVA01000055.1 GCA_002684355.1 Formosa sp. | reverse complement strand
AAGCCGTTGTTGGGAAAGTCGATGTTGATGCCAATCAAGAATTTGCCGCCAAATATGGCGTCAGAAATATTCCAACTGTACTGTTGTTTAAAGACGGCGAAGTTGTGGGACGTCAAGTTGGCGTAGCGACCAAAGCCGCCTATGCGGAGTCTATTGATGCCTTGTTATAGTCAATTTTTACATAAAATATTAGTATTAAGGTTTGTCCATGTGGCAAACCTTTTTTAGTTTAGATTAAGATGAGCATACAAGAAAAATTTCAAGGAAACTCCCGTTTTTCAAACTTTGAATTGTTGGCGCAATCCATTGTAGAGGGCTATATGACCGGCATTCACAAAAGCCCTTTTCATGGTTTTTCAGCTGAATTTGCCGAGCATAAAATTTACAACAATGGCGATAGCACAAAGCACATCGATTGGAAATTATTTGCCAAAACGGATAAGTTGTATACCAAGCGGTATGAAGAGGAAACAAACATGCGATGTCATATTATTTTGGACCAGAGTGCGTCCATGCATTATCCTTTTGTCAATCAAAATCCTGGATTAGAATTTAACAAAATAGAATTTTCAGCCTTGGCGTCAGCCGTTTTATTGCACATTTTAAAAAAGCAACGCGATGCGGCTGGTTTGAGCTTATACGATCAAACTCACAGTTTTTATGCTTCTGAAAAAGCCAGCGAACGCCATTACAGGATGTTGGTCAATACACTGGAAAAAGCAACGCTATCAACCTCTCAAAATGCGACTACAAAAACCTATGAAGTTTTGCATCAAATCGCTGAACAACTCCAGCGAAGATCCATGATTTTTTTGTTTACAGATTTGTTTCAAAGCGATATTGAAGCTTGGAAGCTCTTTGAAGCACTACGACATTTAAAATACAATAAACATGAATTGGTTTTATTTCACATATATGATAAAACTACGGAGTTCAGCTTCGATTTTGAGAATACTCCCAAGCGATTTGTTGATATTGAAACCGGAAATCATTTAGATTTATTCCCTAAAACTTTTCAAAAAAAATACACTGCTGCAGTGGATTCGTACTTCGAGGCACTGCGTTTAAAATGCGCGCAATACAAGATCAATTATGTGGACGTAGACATTCGCCAGGGCTTTGATAAAGTAATGATGACCTACTTTGAAAAGCGCCACAAGTTTTTGTAAAAAACAAATAAAAACATTTGTCGTATTAAAAATGCAGTGTATATTTGCATTCGCTATAAAGCAACGGTTTGGTAGTTCAGTTGGTTAGAATACCTGCCTGTCACGCAGGGGGTCGCGGGTTCGAGTCCCGTCCAGACCGCAAATAGCCTAAAGGGCTAATTTAAAAATGTTGTGTTGTGGTAACCTTGTTGGTTACCCGTGGTTTGTGACAAAACCAGTGAGAAGCTTTCCTGTAAAACGGAGGGCTTTTTTTATAAATTGAATTAATGGCGCTTCAGATGTTTAATTAAAACTTTATGATGCGTTTAATCACAGCAGTATTTTCTGTACTTATTTTTAGGGTATAGACTCCATTTTCATAGGGGCTCATATCAATTTGATTGACATTATTGATATTCATTATTCGCTGACCTAATAAAGTGTAAACTTCAATCTTGTAAAAGACGGCATTACCCGAAATAAACAGCATATTGTTGACTGGATTTGGATATACTTTAATGTTGTCAGTTACAACATTTGGAATGCTTGCAACAGTACTGTTGACGGCATTAGGGCTTCCGTTTACATTGATACAATCCCAATTTTGTGGTTGTGAATTATCCAATTCTGGTTTAATCAATTCTAATGTATTTCCTGTACCATCTGCACATACAGGCCAATCTGAATTGAATTCAGGTTCACAATTAGCCAAAACTCCCTCTTGCTCTAGTGTATCTCCCCAATCACCAGAGATAAGTAATTCACCACTTCCATCGAGGATTTCCCATGAAACCTCAGAAGACCACGCTCCATCAATCCACTCTAAAATAATTGAATCACCAATAGTAGCTTCAAATGTTGCGCTCTCAAAATCACCATCATCAAAAGTAGCTTCTGAAAGAACTAGTTCACCATTAACAAATACATTAACCGCATTTCCTTGCCATCCGTCCCCATACGAATCAAACATATTTAAAGTGTGATTACAAGATGGAGATATATCCTCAATACTGTAGTAAACCTCGTCCATGAGTTTACTTTCAGAATTAAATAAAAGAATTGCATCAGAACGTCCTAATCCAAACCCAAGTTCACCGATAAAAGGAATGTTTGGATATACATTACTAAAATCACCAGCATCTTTTACTATAACTAAGAAGCCATTACCAATTATCTGAGTATTATCGGGAATAACAAAGGCATTATTGACATTATCGTCTTTAATTACCCAGTTAGAAATATCTACAGCTGAAGATTTTGGGTTATAAAGTTCAATCCAATCATCAGAGTTGAAATCATCACTGGACTTGTGATTAAATTCATTAATAATTATGGATTCAATCTCTACTCTTATACTTTGCTCATATTGACATATATTTTGACTATCTGAGACAACTATATTATAGAGCCCCGAAGGTAAATTTTCAAACACATTGCTATCAAAGAAATTTTGTCCTCCATCATTACTATATTGATAAGGCCCAGTTCCAGAGATTGGTGTTATAGTAATGCTGCCAACAGTTGATGTAACAGAGGGAACACCCGAAGCCTCAACATCTACATCTGTAAAAGTACAGGCTTGTATTGAAACAGATTCGTCGTAAGTACAAAGCCCGCCTGCGCCTTCAATAACTACATCATATATGCCCGGGGACAAATTTTTGAAATTATTTTCATCAGAAAATGTTTGCCCACCATCAATACTATACTGATACGGGCTTATACCTGAACTGATATATATTGAAATACTGCCATCGTTTGCAGTGACTGTAGTTGCATTATTTGTGATTACATCAGCAGTAATAATACATTGCTCTGCATTAAGGCAAAATACTTCTTGAGCAAAATTGTCAAAATCACCATCATTTGATACAATTACGTTGCCAGAGGAATCAAGAACTTGGAAGTTTCCTTGACCAAATCCACAACAAATCCCATCTCCATAAGAATCAAATACATCTAAAGTGAGGCAAGATTCATAATTTACACAAATATCTTCACTGTACACATCAGTTCCTGAGCTCAAAGATCCGGTATTTATAATCACATTAGTTTGATTATCGTATAGTTTCCAGGAAGTTTCTTGAGGGTAATTGTCTGCGTTTATTACAAGGGTTATAATATCATAACTAGTATCTAAATTCGAGCTTGCCGTATCAGAATTATTATTTGAATTTTCGTCAGATTGATTATTTACACTAATAATATTTAGAGTAATTTGATTAAATTCTTGAATATTTTGATCAACACTCAAAGTAACCATTTCCTGACCTGTGTATGGAATATTTACTGATTTACTTTCCGAACCGATTGAAGTTCCATTTACAGTTTTTTCAATTTCAACTTCAGTAAGCGTCGTATCACCGTGATTAGTAATTA
Source organism: Formosa sp. (assembly GCA_002684355.1). Classification (GTDB taxonomy): domain Bacteria; phylum Bacteroidota; class Bacteroidia; order Flavobacteriales; family Flavobacteriaceae; genus UBA3537. The sequence goes on along the minus strand of NYVA01000055.1, from coordinate 12,640 downwards.
TGGCGTTTATTTCAATGACATCATTACAAACAACATTTACTTCTTCAATTGAGATAGATCCATCAAATTCTAAAGTTTTACTTAGAATTATACTTAATGAATTATTGTTTTCGTATTCATCATCTTGATGACTAACATTAACAGTGATATTATAATCACCAACATTTGAGAAATCTTGAGGTATTGTAAATGAATAATCCAATGCTTCAAAAGGTTGTATTGTATCACTAATATTGAGGGTTTCAATTGACTGATCGTTTACTATGAGCTCAAGGTCAAAATCACTCATATCATACAAACCATCATTAACAATTGAAACAGTTACAATTTCATCAGCTCCCAAATCTGCAGATGAAATGGGTTCAACAATGGCTTCAACCCCGAGATCATAATCCCCATTGATATCAGCCCAAAATGAAACCCATGGTCTAGCTTGTTTTATTGCCAATTGGTCCTCTGCTGTTACCTTGTATTCAATGTCCATGCCAAAACCTTCTGCTCCAATAACATCATATAGGCTTGCGAACTCATCATGAATAACAGTCAAAAAATTTCTCATTTGGTCAAGATATACTTGGTCCATTACCAGTTCTCCTGGATTTACTAAATTTGATAGTCTTAAAACCAAATATCCACCGCCTTGATTGGCATCTCTGTAAAGAAGGATTTCTTCTGGCACCGAATTTGGATCAGGATTTGTAATCAATGACTCTCCAACCTGAGTATTTAAATAAAATGTATCTTCAGTTTCATATATTGGATCGATACTTATTCCCACACCGTTGGACTGTTCTCCTTGAAAATTTGGGTGACACAACAGTCCCATAGCAGCCCCGAAATGATCAATTCTGTAAAAATCTCTTTCTTCATAAGCTCTAAAATTCCACATACTTGCATAAACTTGTTTTACAGATTTTGAAATATGTCCTTCATCAGGGTATTGGGTCTTAGATGTATACAAACCAGCGCCACTAAATCCTGGTAAATCTTCATTATTAGTACTCGACCTCACACGAACTGGTGTTTCTGAAGGAAAGGCGTCATGCATGGCTTGTAATTCGTCAAGCATCCATTGCGGCATAGGGGAATCTTTTATAGACCTTCTAAAATCTTCAAGGCGCTCATTTCTGAAATTAATATCATTTTGAAACGCTGGGTTGTCCATAATTACCTGAGCTTCTTCATAAAAATTGTTATACTGCATGAATTCATCATAAAAGTAAAATGGAATTCCAAAACCATTTGGGATTGTTCCTTCTGGAAATCCAAAACTTCTCATTGTTGCAAGATTTGAACATTTTGCTCCAAATGAAGAGGACATCTCAAATGTTATATCATTCAATGGTATAATTTCAGTAATGCTTAAATCCCTAATCGGATATTGAGTTTCTGTAGGTCTTAAATCTTCATACCAATCATTAACCTCGGCTAGCGTTGCTTCTCTAATTTCGTATTGGTCACTCTCTACCTTGTAATAAATATATCCATTTAAAAGGCTGGCTATTGCATCATTTGATAATGGATTGGCAATGTAGGCGTTTGGAACATTGTCTTGTATGGCTCTTAAATTTACGTGTGACAAAGGCGTTTGAACAACTGAGGTGATGATTCCTCCAACTCTTGGTAAAGAGTTTGGTAGCGCATCATAAAGCACAATATCTCTACTTCCAGGGGTTTCATTTAAATCTTGCATGTGTTTGAAAAAGCCATAACCTTCGGCTAAGTGAAGTGGTATATAATTTACTTCAGCAAAAACATCGGATTCTAAGACTACTTCAATTCTAGATCCTTCAAACTCATCAGCATAATTATTTAAATGATCATCTTCATCGTTTTGTCCAATAAAGTGATTCATATTGTTTTGAAGAAATGGCATGCTGGCAACTAATAGTTCATAAGTTCTCTGTGTTTCCTCAAAATCGTAGGCATTTCCAAAAGAAAAATTAAATGAATAAGTCCCGATTACCCCACTTGGCAAAATAACATTTGGATTAAAAACAATTTCTCCAGAACCGTCGTCACCTGTGACTGATGCATCTATACCATTCCAAAAACTGGCATGTATTGTGTAGGTGTTACTATTTATAAAATAAACTTTTGGCTCATCAGTATCTCTATCTAATATTCCAAATTTAACATAAAGTTGATCGTCAAGAAATGGTGCCCAACCTACATTATTTACAGTGGCTAGTTGATTAAATGTCTCAGTGTCAGGTATTGAAGTTGCCCCATCTACAATATCAATTGCGGAGGCATTATTAAATGGGGAATCAGTTGGCATGTTGTTAAACTCCGTGATATCATCAATTCCGTCTTGGTCATAATCATCAGGATTGTCAATATCATGCTCGGTAATAGTGTATTTATCCAATGTATAAGCACCGGCTGCCTCACTAATAATCATGGTACCATCAACGCCCATTGTCATTGATGTTGCCCAATTAAAGTCATCGCTATGTTGTGCGTGAAGGATATAGTATTTATCCGATTGGCCTTGAATAGACAATTGCACTTGACCAAAATTATTGACAGAGTAATTGTCAATTTGAACAGGCTGAGCAAAACAAAAACTATTAACAGAAAAATAGCAAAGGAGTAATAGGAAAAATCTTTTACTCATACAAAAGGTTAATGTTGGTTAAACAGCACTAATATACAAATGTTTATCCATCCCCAGATAAATATTAACAAGATTTAACCTTCATAACTCGATTGAGTGAAATTACGCTTAGAATGCAAATGTCCTGTGTAAAAAAGAATCTTTGTGTTTAGTTTAAAAAACAAATTTAATATGTCTTTTGGCAAACAATCACAATATCAAAATGTTTTTTAGCAATTTTATGGACACTTAAAATTGGAATGAATTAAAACCAGCTCACCATTGTCTTTTTTAAACTCGACCTTGTAGATGCGATTGTAAATATCTAAGTCAAAAGCACCAAGCGTTTGATTGACCAAAAGGCCTGCCAAAACAGCTGTCGTGTTACTGTGTCCAACAACCAATGCATTTTGCTTAGATTCTATTAATACTTTAGAAAAATCTTTCAGCTTTTGTGCTTTGTATTGTCTTACTTCAATTTCTTTTGACAGGGCTGTAGGCAAGGCTGTATTTTTTGTTCTGGTGTAGTTAGTACTGTAAATGACATCAAGGTCAATTTCTTTTAGGAAATTGCTTAGATGTTCTGATCTTTTTTCGCCACATTCGGTTAGCGGAGGGTCTGATTGATTGTCAGATGTTAAATCTTTTTCGGAATGTCTAACCAAATAAAGTGTAAATATTTCGTCACTTTCTTGGGCATTAATATCACTATTAGCAGAACAGCCAAAGATTAAAAAAGCAGAAATAATTATTAACTTTTTCATTATTTGTTTTAATGATTAAATATACTTTAAAGTTAATAAAAGTAAAAAAACTAAATCGTTTATTTTAAAGTTTGTATTTAGTGTTTACTTTTTACTAAATTCAAAAACTTGTCCACCAATGCTCATTTCAAATCCAGATTTTTTAGCATTAAATTGGATTTCTAAATCTGCTTCTTCAAAGAGAAACTTGCCGTCTCCGTCATTGGTGAGAGGAATCTTTGGTTGCCCTTCTGCGATAGCTACAAGTTCTCCATTTTCTTCGGCAATTTTAACGCTCATTGGGAATGCAGCTGAACTGAATTCTCCTAAATAAATGCTTAAATCTTCTTTGTTTTCCGCCGCTAATTCGGGGGACCAGCGGTTGTTTGCTGAGTTCACATCTGGGAGCACATAATCGGGGTCAATCACTACCTTTTTCAAAGGTTCTTTGGAGTCATATTTGAAGGACCACTTTTTATTGCGCTTCCATATTTCAACTGGAAGTGTATGTCTTGATTTTGTGCCATTTTTAGTTGTAAATTCCAAAGTGACTGGCATCGGCATTTTTTCAAGATTTTCAATCGTTACAATGGCGCCCTTGGCAGGGTCACCATCGACATATTTAATCTTTTTGATTCCTTGATCTAACCTCCAATTATGAATGAACCATCCACGCCAAAACCAACTCAATTCTTCACCACTTACATTCTCCATTGTTCGGAAAAAATCATTGGGTGTAGGGTGTTTGTAAGACCAGCGATTGATGTATTCAGTAAAAGCTTCATCAAAGCGTTCTTTACCCAAAACATGCTCTCTTAACATAGTCAAACCAGCGCTTGGCTTGTAATAGGCTAAAATACCCAAATTCCTTTCTTTTAAATTGTCTGGCGGGGTGGCTACAGGCTCCATTTTGTCATTGACAAGAAAGCTTGAAAAGCGGTGCATATTGCGTTGTCGCTCTTTGTATTCGCCCCCATTGAAAGCATCTGTGCTTAATGAGTTTATAAAGGTGTTAAAGCCTTCATCCATCCAAGCGTGAAGCCGTTCATTAGATCCTACAATCATTGGAAACCAAATGTGACCAAATTCATGATCTGTAACCCCCCACAAGGATTCATTTTTACTCTTCCAGCTACAAAATACAATACCAGGGTATTCCATTCCCCCTTGATTTCCAGCTACATTAATAGCTGTGGGGTAGGGGTATTCCGACCATTTTTCAGAATAGTGTTCTATGGATGCTTTTGTGTATTCTGTGGATCGGGCCCAGGCATCTCTTGAATTACTTTCAACTGGATAGACCGACATGGCCATTGCTTTTTTACCACTGGGCAGGTTGATGCGTGCCGCATCAAAAATAAAGGCTGAAGATGAGGACCACGCTACATCTCTTGCGTTTTCAATTCTAAACTTCCATGTCAGGCGCTCTTTGGCTTGTGGACGAGAGTCTTGACTGTTAACCTCATTAGCCCCGCGTATGATTACTGTTTCGTCACTGTTGGCTGCTTGTTTTAGATTATTAAGCTGTTTGGCAGTGTAAACTTCTTCAGGATTTAACAGTCCACCTGAGCAAACCACCAAATGATCTTTGGGGACGTTGATATGGATGTCAAATGTTCCATATTCTAAATAAAACTCTCCAGCACCAAGATAAGGTAAGGTATTCCATCCTAAAACATCGTCATAAACACACATTCTGGGATACCACTGTGCCAAGTTGAATATCCGTCCATTTTTAGTTTCCAAAACACCCATTCGGTCCGACCCGTAGTCAGGAGAAGTGAAAGAAAAATCAATATTAATTTTTATTTCACCTCCATTAGCGGCTAAAGGCTTTGAAAGTTTGATTTTCATGCGGGTGTCTGTGATCTCATAATTGGGATTGACTGAAAGGCTCTTTGACTTTGATTTTTTCTTTGACTTCTTTCCAAGTGTTGTGTAATTCAGGCTGACGTTACCTATGTTATAACCACCGTCGAATTCCTGACCTTTTGCGCCATTTCGACTGCCATTTAAAGGGATGATTGCATTCCCTCTGGAATCTTTTTTAAATAAGTTTTGGTCCAATTGTATCCAAAGAAAATCTAGTTCATCAGGGCTATTATTCACATAGGTGATGGTTTCAGTTCCTGTAATTTTTTTGCTTTGATCGTCAAGGCTTACCTGAATAAAATAGTCAGCACTGTTTTGCCAATAGGCATGGCCAGGCTTTCCACTTGCAGATCTTGTTTGAGTTCCATTGTTGATATAGAATCCGTGCCCAAAAGCGGCATTGTAGTCATAAACAGATTTTTCTGGAGTTTGAGCCACACCATAAACACTGGCTAGGAGTAGAGCGTAAGTCAATCGATAGAGTAATTTAGTCATTGATGGATTTTTAATTAAAATTGAATGTGAAAGTAGTATTTTTTTTATGATTAAGACGTTGTTAAAATTAAAATGTTGTATAGTAATTAGTAAAAAACAGACTTTTGACCCCAAAGAATTGAAAGGAATATTCCAAGGTATACAATTGCAACAATGAATTTGATAAAAGCCGAGGTTAAAAATCCTAAAAAGGAGCCAAAGGCCGCCTTGACGGCTGTTTTAGAGTCACTTTTATTAAGTAATTCCCCAACAAAAGCGCCCAAAAAAGGACCTATAAGAATCCCGCCTGGAATGGGAGCGATAAGCCCAATGATTAAACCAATGGTGGTTCCTATCATTCCATATTTTGATCCCCCAAATTTTTTGGTTCCAATGGCTGGAATAAAATAATCCAAAATCCAAATGATAATAGCAACAATTAATGTGATAATTAAAAGTCTCTTACTGACCTCTATCGAATTGGAGAAATAAAGTAATAAAAAACCAAACCAACTGGTAATGGGGCCTGGTAAAACTGGCAAAAAACTGCCTATGATTCCTAAGATCATAAGCCCTAATGCCATGATGATTAAAAAAATATCCATAAATTATAATTTTTGTTTGTATTAAGTGATCACTCGTTCATTAAACATTTAATTTGGGTTCAATACAAAGCTACATTTTTTTTAAAATAATGGTCATTCTCTAGTAATTTTAATTCGTAATTATAGAGTAGTCATATAGGTATTGTTATATATTTGCAAAAATTTATTTGCGTTGAGTAAAGTTAACCTCTGCCATGCATTTGAACAGTCTTTGAAACTTCAAAAACTGCGAAAGCTTATGGCCTTATCTCAAGTAAAGTCTCAGTTTAAAGGTTCTATTGGTGCCGATTTATCATTCTCAATAGCGGCAGCTTTTACAAATCAAAATCAACCCTTTTTAATAGTTTTTGAATCCAAGGAAATTGCTGCTTTTCATCTCAACGATTTAGAGTTACTCTTACCCAAAGAAGCCGTTCTTTTTTATCCAGGCAGCTACCGTAGACCCTACGAAATTGAGCAGACGGACAATACCAATGTTTTGTTGCGTTCTGAAGTGCTTAACCGTATTAATTCTCAAAGAAAATCAAGTGTTATCGTAACTTACCACGAAGCGCTTTTTGAAAAAGTACTATCAAAAAAAGAGCTGAATAAAAACACTTTAAAAATAAGTGTTGGCGATATGTTGAGTCTTGATTTTGTAAACAATTTGCTTTTTGAGTACGAATTCAAGCGGGTAGATTTTGTCACTGAGCCTGGAGAGTTTTCCATCCGTGGCGGTATTATAGATGTGTTTTCATTCGCCAATGATACACCCTATCGCATTGAGTTTTTTGGCGATGAGGTAGAAAGCATTCGCACATTTGATATCGCTTCACAACTTTCTCTAAAACCCTACACCAAATTCCAAATAATTCCGAATATTGAACATAAATTAAAGCATGAAAAACGGGTTGGATTTTTGGATTATATTCCGCAAAATACCGTTGTTTGGACTCAAAACCTACCTGCTTTATTTCAAACCACTAAAGTTCTTTTTGAAAAAGCGAAATCAGCCTATAAATTGTTGTCTGAGTCCATCCAATACAACGATCCGGGTGCCCTTTTTTGCACTTCAGATAATTTTAAACAATCTCTACAAAAGTTTTCAATCTTTGAGGTTGGATCAGAGACATTTTACAATACTGAGGCAGAAAACATTGTGGAAGTCAATGTCGGTCCTCAACCCACATTCAACAAGCAATTTAAACTTTTAATCGATGACCTGAATCAAAAACAGGCCTCAGGCTTTGAAAACTATATTTGTTGTGCAAATGCACAGCAAGCCCAACGCTTTCACGATATTTTTCAGGAACACGAATCGGTAGTTCATTATAAAACTTTGGTGCTTTCACTACACCAAGGCTTTGTCAATCATGATTTGAAAATAGCATGTTATACCGACCATGAAATTTTTGAACGCTATCACAAATTTAAGCTTAAAAATGGATTTGCCAAGAAGCAAGCCATCACGTTGAGAGAGATAAACAGTTTAGAGGTTGGGGATTATGTGACCCATATCGACCATGGTATTGGGAAGTTTGGAGGACTTAAAAAGATTGATATTGAGGGCAAATCTCAAGAGGCCATAAAGTTGTTTTATGGTGATCGCGATATTTTATATTTGAGCATCCATTCATTGCACAAAATCACCAAGTTTAATGGCAAGGATGGCAAATCTCCCAAAATTTATAAGTTGGGGAGTAAGGCCTGGAAGACTTTAAAACAAAAAACCAAATCAAGGGTTAAGGAAGTTGCCTTTAACTTGATAAAATTATATGCCAAACGCAAATTGCAAAAAGGCTTTCAATACCGCCCTGACAGTGCCATGCAATTGGAGCTGGAATCTTCTTTTGTTTATGAAGATACACCCGATCAAATAACATCCACCGCGGCGATCAAAGCAGATATGGAAAGCGAACGCCCCATGGACCGTTTGGTTTGCGGCGATGTTGGTTTTGGTAAAACGGAGGTAGCCATCCGAGCCGCATTCAAAGCTGTTGATAATGGAAAGCAGGTTGCCGTTTTGGTTCCAACTACCATTTTAGCCTTTCAACATGCGAAGACTTTTGGTGAGCGCTTGAAAGAATTTCCTGTTACGGTTGGATATTTAAACCGTTTTAAAACAGCCAAACAAAAACGCGAAACACTAGAGCAGTTAAACTCAGGCGCTTTAGACATTCTAATCGGGACCCATCAATTGGTCAACAAATCAGTGCAATTCAAAGACTTAGGACTGCTTATTGTTGATGAAGAACAAAAATTTGGAGTAGCTGTTAAGGACAAACTCAAAACCCTGAAAGAAAATGTAGATGTTCTTACCTTAACTGCAACGCCCATTCCTCGGACTTTGCAATTCAGCCTCATGGCTGCCCGAGATTTATCTGTTATTACCACGGCACCACCCAATCGATATCCCATTGAAAGTCATGTAATAAGACTGAGTGAAACCATTATTAGAGATGCTATCAGTTATGAGATTCAGCGTGCTGGGCAAGTCTTTTTTATTCACAATCGTATCGAAAATATTCGGGAGGTAGCCGGTATGATTCAGCGCTTGGTACCAGATGCTAAAATTGCAGTTGGCCATGGGCAATTGGAGGGCAAAAAATTAGAGCAACTCATGCTTAATTTTATGGAGGGCGCGTTTGATGTATTGGTGAGCACTACAATTGTTGAAAGTGGGCTGGATGTTCCCAACGCCAATACTATTTTTATAAACAATGCCAATAATTTTGGCCTGAGTGATTTGCATCAAATGCGCGGTCGGGTGGGTCGAAGCAACAAAAAAGCGTTTTGTTATTTTATCACCCCGGATTACCATGCCATGACCAATGATGCCCGCAAGCGAATTTCCGCTTTGGAACAATATACCGCACTTGGTAGTGGCTTTAACATTGCAATGAAAGACCTTGAGATTCGAGGTGCTGGAGATTTATTGGGCGGGGAACAAAGTGGATTTATCAACGACATTGGATTTGAAACCTATCAAAAAATTCTCAACGAAGCCATCAATGAACTCAAAGAAAATGAATTTGAACATTTGTTCAGTAAAGATACTGAGGCTAAAATCTATGTCAAAGAATTGACAATTGACACGGATTTTTCATTGCTTTTTCCAGATGATTATGTAAACAATATTTCGGAGCGTTTGCGCCTCTACACAAAACTCAATGGTTTAGAAACGCCAGAAGAACTTAAAACCTATGAATTAGAGTTGGTAGATCGTTTTGGGCCATTGCCTACAGAAGTTGTGGATCTATTGGACAGCGTAAAAATGAAATGGTTAGGCATCGCATTTGGTCTTGAGAAAATATTAATGAAGCAGCATAAGTTAGTCGGTTATTTCATTACCGACCAAAATAGTTCCTTTTTTGATTCGCCACAATTTTCAAAAATTCTAAACTATGTTCAAAAGCATCCAATGATTTGCTCATTAAAGGAGAAACAAACACGAGCTGGACTTCGTTTGTTATTGACTTTCAACGACGTAAAATCTGTCCAAAAAGGGTTACAATGTTTAGAGGCTGTAGTGGGTTAATTTAGAAAATATTGAGATTCAATAATTTCTTTAAAAATGATAAAATGCATTTTTGAGATGTTTTATCTCAAAGCCATTCCCGACTTTGATTAGGCTGACAATGTCAAATCGGACCTCCACGCCTAATTGATTTTCTTTAACATAAAAATCGATGGCCTCCACAATGCGCTGTTGCTGTTGCCGTTTTAAAAATGTTTCCGGAGCTTCGAAGAATCCAGTAGATCGCGTTTTTATTTCCACTGCAATCAATAGATTATCTTTAAGCGCAATAATATCAACCTCTGCTTTTCTGTGGCGGTAATTTTTTTCTAGAATACGGTAATTTTTTTGCTTTAAAAACGCCGCAGCTCTGGCCTCGCCTTGGCGACCCAGTTTATAGGAAGTATTCATGTTTAGTAGGTTTTAAAAGCGTATTATAGTTTCAGATTTGGTAATATTAAGATCAATGGACCGCCCAAAAATTAAAGCACGATTTTCAGGCTTATGACCTGCTGGAATTCCAAAAGCAACAGGGAAATCATAGGGGTCTAAAATATTCATGATTAATTCTTCTATGCCAGTTCCCCAAGCAGGTGAATTGGCTTTAATATCCATCATGTCGCCCACAATAACCCCGTTACAATGGTCAAAATAACCGGCGCGCTTCAGGCTTTGCAACATGCGGTCAATGTGGTATTTATATTCTCCAATTTCTTCTATGAATAAAATTTTATTGCGCGTGTCTAATTGCGATGCACTTCCAAGTTGTGCTGTCAAAAGCGTGAGGTTGCCACCGGTCAAAACACCTTTTGCACTGCCCATTCGATTGGATTTATTTGGTTCAATACTGTGCTTTTCCAAGGTCCCAAATAGGCCAGCTTTTAAGGATGTGATCGACGCTGTGATGGCCTTGGCATCTTCTTCCATGTTAATAGGCATCATGGCGTGAAGCGTTTCATATCCTAAATTTTGAAGCTGATTGTGCAGGGCGGTAACATCGGAGTAACCAACCAGCCATTTGGGATTTTTTTTAAAGGTTTCAAAATTCAATTCGTCCATGATTCGCATGCTGCCATAGCCACCGCGGGCACACCAAATCGCTTTCACATCGGGCTTGTCTAAGGCCCATTGTAAGTCTTTTAGGCGTTGTGCATCAGTACCGGCGAAATGGTAACTTTCTGAAAATAAATGAGGGCCTAAAACTGGAACTAGCCCCCAGTTTTTTAAAAGCATTTGGGCGGCTTCAATAGTTTTTTTTCTGCTCTTTAAAATCCCTGCGGGTGCTACAATGGCAATTGTGTCTCCAACTTGAAGTATCGCTGGGCGAATGTATTTTTTTGACGCCATAGTTTGAGGAGTTTTAAAAGTAATTTTTGAAGATTTACTATACGTACAACTCATGAAAAGCAGCACGTAAAATAAAGATTTAAAATGCATTTCAAAGGGCTTTATGTAAAGATATAAAATTCTCTTGGGTTCTGTTCAGATTGCTGCTTTATTTGTGTATTTTTGTTATTACAATCTGAAAAATGTCAAAACGTTACACACTCACAGCAGCCTTGCCTTACACCAATGGCCCCATTCACATTGGTCATTTAGCTGGCGTTTACATTCCTGCGGATATTTATGCGCGTTACCTGCGATTGCAGGGATGTGATGTAGTCTTTATATGTGGTAGTGACGAGCATGGTGTCCCCATCACCCTAAAAGCCAAAAAAGAGGGAATAAGCCCACAAGATGTAGTCGACCGCTATCACAAGATTATTAATGATTCATTCAATGAATTTGGAATTTCATTTGATAATTATTCTCGGACTTCTGCTGCAATTCACCACGAAACGGCTTCTAATTTTTTTAAAACACTTCACGAAAAAGAGGTTTTTGTTGAAGAAACTTCAGATCAACTCTACGATGCAGATGCTCAGCAGTTTTTAGCCGATCGATTTGTGACAGGAACTTGTCCAAAATGCGGGAATACGGAAAGTTATGGAGATCAGTGTGAAGCTTGTGGAACCAGCCACAATGCTACAGATTTGATTGCTCCAAAATCAGTTATTTCTGGTAAAAAGCCTGAGTTGAAATCTACCAAACACTGGTATTTACCGCTCGACCAACACCAGGAATTTTTAAAAAACTGGATTGGGATTGAGCACAAAGATGATTGGAAGCCCAATGTATATGGACAATGCCTCTCATGGATCAATGATGGTTTGCGGCCTCGTGCTGTAACCCGAGATTTAAATTGGGGAATTCCTGTTCCTGTCAAAGGTGCTGAGGGAAAAGTATTGTATGTATGGTTTGATGCCCCAATTGGCTATATTTCCTCAACCAAAGAATGGGCTCAATCTAATGGAAAAGACTGGGAACCTTACTGGAAAGACAAAGACACCACTTTATTACATTTTATAGGAAAAGACAATATTGTGTTTCATTGTATTATTTTTCCAGCGATGCTGAAAGCAGAGGGTAGTTATATATTACCTCAGAATGTGCCTGCAAATGAATTTTTGAACCTAGAAGGAAAAAAACTATCCACCTCAAAAAACTGGGCCGTTTGGTTGCCTGATTACCTTAAAGACTTTCCCGACCAACAGGACGTACTTCGCTATGTGCTTACAGCAACAGCTCCAGAAACCAAGGACAATGATTTTACTTGGAAGGATTTTCAGTCGCGAAACAACAATGAGTTGGTCGCTATTTACGGGAATTTCATCAATCGTGTTCTGGTTCTGACGCATAAATATTATGAAGGGAAGGTTCCTGAGTCAGGTGATTTGATTGCTGCGGATACTGCTGTTTTGGAATTGCTTAGAAATACTCCAAAATTACTACAAACATCGCTTGATCGTTT
>NYVA01000022.1 GCA_002684355.1 Formosa sp. | reverse complement strand
AGAGAGGTGGCCGAGTGGTCGAAGGCGCACGCCTGGAAAGTGTGTATACGCCAAAAGCGTATCGAGGGTTCGAATCCCTTCCTCTCTGCAAATATATATTTTGATAAATAACCTTACATTAATTTGTTAAACAAGCTTAAATATTTAGGACTTTCGATTACTTCATTTGCTATTTTATTTAAACTTATGTCTTGGCAATATGCTCAATATTTACTTATTGCAGGTTTAAGCTTTTTGGGTATTTACTTTATGATTAAAGTATTTAAGTAATAGATTTTATTACGAACTATTTACCTATTAAAGTCAAGCCTTCAATTATTAACTTTTAATTTAAGTCTTAATTTTGAGGTTAATCATATCCATAAATATTAAGATTAAGTCTCTGCTAATTTTGTAGGTATCACTATGACTATAAAAGCCTTAGCTTATAAATTAAAAACTAATCCCAATTGTTGGGATAAATATATTTTTCTAATATGTTTTTTTTTATATCTTTAGCGACCTGTAAGTTACAAAGGAAAATTTACAAACAAAACATTATATAAATTTAAGATTATAACAATGAAAAAATTATTTCCAATTCTAGTCGTTGCAATGACAATGACATTCGGGAGTGTCAATGCAAGTACATTCACGAACTTGAATCCCTCAATAGCTACAGTTGTAAGTCCAGTACAGGACGATGCCGCAGCTTCTGAAGTAGAGTCTCTAGGGTTTCACCAAGAGTTAAAAAAGCGTTTTATTGAAGGCGGCCCAGGTTTCATGGGAATTGTTTTGCTTTGTCTGATTTTAGGCTTAGCCATTGCGATTGAAAGAATTATATTTTTAAATCTTTCTACTACAAACTCAAATAAATTAATTGAAGATGTTGAAGGCGCTTTGTCTTCAGGTGGCGTGGAGTCAGCAAAAGAAGTTTGTAGAAACACAAAAGGCCCTATCGCTTCTATTTTTTACCAAGGATTGGACCGTTCTAACGAAGATTTAGATGCTGCTGAAAAAGCCGTTGTTGCCTATGGCGGGGTTCAAATGGGGCAGTTGGAAAAAAATGTATCATGGATTTCACTCTTTATAGCCTTGGCACCAATGCTTGGTTTCATGGGAACCGTTATTGGGATGATTCAAGCTTTTGATAAAATTGAAGCAGCAGGCGACATGCAACCATCTCTTGTTGCTGGTGGTATTAAAGTAGCCCTTCTGACAACCGTATTTGGTTTGATAGTTGCCATTATTCTACAAATATTTTACAATTACATTATTGCTAAAATTGATAGTATTGTCAATGACATGGAAGACGCTTCTATTTCATTATTGGATATCCTTGTAAAAAATAAAAAGTAAACAACTTTAAATCACTACACAAATCAATTAATTATGGATTTACAAAAATTATTAAAGATTGTTGCTGCTGTGGTTGGCCTCCTTTCGATTGCTTTTCTTGTCACTATCATTTCCAAAGGAGATGATGTTATAAAGGCTGGGGATGGGGTTGCAAGTGTTGGTGCTTTTATGTACGTTGCTTACTTCATTCTTGCAGCGGCCGTTGTATCGGTAGTTTTCTTTACACTTTCAAATTTAATATCCAATGCTGCAAGCCTTAAAAATACACTTATTGCTATTGGAGCATTTACGCTTCTAGCGATCATATGCTATTTTGTATTTGCATCTGGTGTTGAAACTATGCTTAAGGACGGAACCATGCTGTCTGTTGCGCAGTCTAAACTTGTTGGTGCTGGCTTGTATTTGTTTTATTCTCTTGCTGTTGTTGCTGGGGGTACCATGTTGTTTTTTGGTGTCAAAAAATCTCTTAATAAGTAATTATGGCAAAACGATCCGCTCCTGAAGTGAATGCCGGCTCTATGGCCGATATTGCTTTCCTGCTCTTGATATTTTTCTTGGTCACTACAACCATTGAAAAAGATTCTGGTATCAACAGAAAATTACCTCCAATGGAAGAAATTGATCCGCCGATTATTAAGCAGAAAAACATTTTCACAGTCTTGTTGAACGGAAAAGATCAATTATTGGTTGAGGATGAGCTAATGGAAGTGGCGGATTTAAGAGATGCTGCAGTCGAATTCTTGGACAATAATGGAGATGAGACTTGTGATTACTGCCAGGGCAATAAAGACCCAAGATCCTCAGACAATCCAGACAAGGCCATCATTTCTTTGAAGAATGAGCGTGAAACGTCATATGCTGCTTATATTTCTGTTCAAAACGAATTAGTGGCAGCTTATAATGTGCTTAGAAACCGACGTGCTTTAGGAATTGGCCCAAGTCGCGGCTTTCGAGACATGAATTTCATACAAATGCAAAGGAATTACAAAGACGCGCGCTTTGTTGGAAATAAGGAAAAGCTAAAGGCTTTAATCGATCAAATTAAATTGGAGTTCCCTCAAAAATTATCAGAAGTTCAATAAATTTAATTTCAAAAGAATAGCATATGTCAAAATTTAAAAAGAAAAAAGACGGAGGACTGCCCGCTATTTCAACGGCCTCACTTCCTGATATTGTTTTCATGTTACTGTTCTTTTTTATGGTAGCGACTGTGATGCGTGAAAACTCACTTAAGATTAAGAATTCTCTACCCGTAGCCAACCAAGTTGAGAAGTTGGACAAGAAAAACCCAGTGAGTTATATTTATATGGGAAAACCAAGTTCTGGCTATGAGAAATTTGGAACGGAGGCTCGCATTCAACTAAACGATCAATTTGCGGCTTTAACTGACGTGAGTGCTTTTATCAGTGCAGAGCGCTCTGCACTCAGAGAAGAATTAATCCCCTTTCTTACCGTTGCCTTAAAGGTTGACAGAGAGGCCAACATGGGAATTGTGGGAGATGTAAAGCAAGAACTCAGGAAAGTCAATGCTTTAAAAATTAATTATACAACTGGGATTGGGGATGTTGAAACCAATTTCAACTAATACACCTCGTTGTTTTTAAATATAAAAGGTGTTCTGTCCAGAATGCCTTTTTTAGTTCATAAGCAAGCTTAGAAAAATGATACAAAAAAGCATTTTACTTCTGTTATTCGCACTGCCATTTATTACTCTTTCACAGAACGCGTCCGAGGTTGCTATTGATACCCTTTACAGGGAAGATCAAATTTATTTTGGCATCACTTACAATACGCTTATTGATACGCCCGAGGCCTACACACAAACTAATTTTTCTCCAGGCTTTAAAGCGGGGTTTATTCGAGATTTTCCAATTAATAAGAAACGGAATATTGCCTTTGGGCTAGGATTTGGTTATGCATTAAACACATCTGCACAAAACTTAAAAATTACGCCAACTGTTAATGGAAGTTTTGACTACGAATTCCTGTCTGGGCAAAACTATCAGAAAAATCGATTTTCATACCAAGCCATTGAAATTCCTTTTGAATTTAGGTGGCGTACCTCGACAGCCCAGAGCAATAAATTCTGGCGCATCTATACGGGGTTCAAAGCCAGTTATGTATTTGCTTCAAGAACTTTTTTCAAGGCAAACAATGAAACGACAATCTATAAGGATTTAGAATTGAACCCATGGCAATATGGGCTTACTTTGAGTGCGGGCTATAACAACTGGAATGCGTTTATTTATTACGGTATAAATGCTATTTTTGAGACGGCCTCTATAAATCAAAACCCATTGGAGATGAAAAGCTTAAAAGTGGGACTGATGTTTTATATTCTATAGAAATATTTTTCATCTTTTATCTCAAAAAAAAACTTTCTATTTAAAAAGAAAATGATCCCCGAAAATACATTTTTTTAGACCTCTTAGTTTTGTTAAAATTTAGTAATTTTGCTGACTAATTAAAGAATAATGAGCGCTCTTTTTCCTGAGTATAAAGGATTGAATTTACCAAAGTTATCAGACCAAATGCTGGACTATTGGCGTGCGCATGATGTTTTTGAAAAAAGTATCTCATCAAGGGAGGGGCAAAAACCCTATGTTTTTTTTGAAGGACCCCCTTCCGCCAATGGTCTGCCGGGGGTTCACCATGTTCTTGCGCGCGCCATTAAAGATATTTTTCCGCGTTATAAAACCATGAAAGGTTTTCAAGTCAAACGCAAAGCGGGCTGGGACACCCATGGTCTGCCTATAGAATTGGGTGTGGAAAAAGAACTGGGGATCACCAAAGAAGACATTGGTAACACCATTTCTGTAGAGGCCTATAATGACGCCTGTCGCAAAGCTGTGATGCGCTACACTGATGTGTGGAACGATTTAACCCAAAAAATGGGCTATTGGGTCAATATGGAAGACCCTTACATCACTTACGATCCTAAGTATATGGAAAGTGTTTGGTGGCTTTTACAAGAAATTTACAACAAAAAATTACTCTACAAAGGCTATACCATTCAGCCCTATTCCCCCAAAGCAGGTACCGGATTGAGCTCTCATGAACTGAACCAACCTGGAACCTATCAAGATGTTACGGATACCACGGTTGTGGCGCAGTTTAAAGCAATTCCAGAAACCCTTCCTAATGCTTTAAAAACCGAAGGTGATATTCATCTTTTGGCTTGGACCACAACCCCTTGGACATTGCCGAGTAACACCGCACTTACTGTGGGTCCAAAAATTGAATATGTTTTGGTAAAAACATTCAATCAATACACTTTTGAACCTATCAATGTTGTTTTGGCCAAAGCACTTTTATCAAAACAGTTTAATGGGAAATATGAAAAGATAGACTCTGAAGCGGCCTTAGATGAGTACAAGGCGGATGCTAAACAGATTCCTTATTGCGTTAAAAGTACTGTTATGGGCAATGCTTTGGTGGGCATAAAATACGA
The DNA here is from genome assembly GCA_002684355.1 of Formosa sp. Lineage (GTDB taxonomy): Bacteria > Bacteroidota > Bacteroidia > Flavobacteriales > Flavobacteriaceae > UBA3537. Next base: position 29,074 of record NYVA01000022.1, on the reverse strand, counting down.
GCAATTGTTGGATTATGCTTTGCCAAATGACCATCCAGAAAATGCATTTCGCATCATTCCTGGGGATTTTGTGACTACTGAAGATGGTACTGGAATTGTCCATACCGCGCCTACTTTTGGTGCAGATGATGCCATTGCGGCTAAACAAGCCAAACCTGAGATACCACCAATGTTGGTCAAGGATGAATTGGACAATCTTGTTCCGCTGGTCGATTTACAAGGCCGTTTTAGAAAAGAAGTCACAGACTTTGCTGGGCAATATGTAAAAAATGAATATTATCCAGAAGGGCAAGCCCCAGAAAAGTCCGTAGATGTTCAATTGGCAATTAAATTAAAAATTGAAAACAAAGCGTTTAAAGTCGAGAAATACAAGCACAGTTACCCCAATTGCTGGCGCACCGACAAGCCTATTTTATATTATCCTTTAGATTCTTGGTTTATTAAAATTACAGAGGTCAAACAGCGGATGTTTGAATTGAATCAAACCATCAACTGGAAACCAAAAAGTACAGGTGAAGGCCGTTTTGGCAACTGGCTTGCAAATTCCAACGATTGGAATTTATCTCGCTCTCGCTATTGGGGCATTCCACTTCCCATTTGGCGCACAGAAGATGGAAAAGAGGAGCTTTGTATTGGTTCTGTTGAAGAACTTAAAAACGAAATGCATAAAGCGGTAAACGCTGGGATCATGACACAAGCCCTCTTTGAAGATTTTATAGTTGGTGATTTCTCAGATATGAACTATTCCAAAATTGATTTGCATAAAAACATAGTGGATGCCATTACATTGGTTTCACCGTCTGGTCAACCTATGAGCAGAGAAAGTGATCTGATTGATGTTTGGTTTGATTCCGGGAGTATGCCTTATGCGCAATGGCATTATCCTTTTGAAAATAAAGATCTCATTGACAACAACAAAGCTTTTCCTGCCGATTTTATTGCAGAAGGCGTCGATCAAACACGAGGTTGGTTTTATACCCTGCACGCGATTGGCAGTATGGTTTTTGACTCTGTTGCCTATAAAAATGTGGTTTCTAACGGACTGGTCTTGGACAAAAACGGTCAAAAAATGTCCAAGCGTTTGGGCAATGCCACGGACCCCTTTGAAACCCTAGCTACCTATGGTCCCGATGCCACGCGTTGGTATATGATCAGTAATGCCAATCCTTGGGATAATTTAAAATTTGATGTGGATGGAATTGATGAAGTCAAGCGTAAATTTTTTGGAACGCTTTACAATACCTATGCTTTTTTCACACTTTACGCCAATATTGACAGATTTAACAACTCTGAGCCCGCCATTCCACACGAGCAGCGCCCAGAAATTGACCGTTGGATTTTGTCCGAACTCCACACGCTTATTGAAAAAGTAGATACCCATTATGCTAATTATGAGCCCACAAAAGCAGCTAGAGAGATTTCTGAATTTACGCAAGAGCTTCTCAGCAATTGGTACGTTCGCCTGAGCCGAAGACGCTTTTGGAAAGGGGCATATGAAGCAGATAAAATCTCTGCCTATCAAACGCTATTTACTTGCATGATTACGCTTTCAAAACTTGGCGCTCCTATCGCACCCTTTTTTATGGACCGCTTGTATTTAGATTTGGTGACTCCTACAAAATTAGAGCCATATGACAGTGTACATTTGTCAGAATTTCCAAATTCAAATGCTCAGCTCATAGACAAAGCTCTGGAGCATAAAATGGCCCAAGCCCAGTTGATTTCATCCTTGGTTTTATCCCTTAGAGCCAAAGAAAAAATAAAGGTGAGACAGCCCCTTCAAAAAATAATGATTCCCATTAATTCCAAAGTACAAAAAGAAGAAATTGTTGCCATTTCAGATTTAATAGCACACGAAGTGAACGTTAAAGAAATCGAGCTTTTGGAGGATGCATCTGATATTTTAGTCAAACAAATCAAGCCCAATTTTAAGGTTTTAGGTCCGCGTTTTGGAAAAGACATGAAACAAGTTGTGGCGGCCATTCAGAAATTCGATGCGGATGATATCCAAAAAATTGAAGAAAAAGGGGTTTTAGCCCTTGAAATTAATGGAAAAAGTATTAATTTACAACTCAGCGATGTAGAGATTTCTTCTCAGGATATTGAAGGCTGGCTTGTTGCCAACCAAGGTGCTGTAACTGTCGCCTTGGACGTGACAATTACAGAGGCCTTGAAGGCCGAAGGCATTGCACGTGAGCTAGTAAATCGAATTCAAAATTTAAGAAAAGATTCGGGCTTTGAAGTAACGGATATGATTGATGTTTTTATTTTAAATAATGAATTTATGGACAAAGCTGTTCAAAATAACTTAGAGTACATTAAAGCTGAAACATTAACACACACATTACACACAGTAAACGAACTTGAAAATGGGATTGAGGTCAATTTTGATGCTATTACCACCAAGTTATTAATTAAAAAACACATAAAATAAAAGGCTATGGAAACACCTGTTAAATATTCTGATAAAGACCTCGAAGCATTTAAAATACTGATTTTAAAGAAGATTGAAAAGGCCCAACACGATTTAGAATTGATCAAAAGTGCTTATATGAACGATCTTAACAATGGTACCGAAGACACCTCACCGACTTTTAAAGCTTTTGATGAAGGCAGTCAGGTCATGAGTAAAGAATCCAATGCTCAATTGGCGATTCGTCAAGAAAAATTTATCCGAGATTTAAAAAATGCCTTGATTCGAATTCAGAATAAAACCTATGGTATTTGCCGTGTGACAGGAAAGCTAATCAACAAAAAGCGTTTGGAGCTCGTACCTCATGCCACCCTAAGCATTGAAGCAAAGAACATGCAAAAATAATATGACGAAACAGCAAGTTTTCGCTATTATTCTTATCGTACTTTGCATTGATCAATGCTCAAAAATTTACATCAAAACTCATTTTGAGCTTGGGCAAGAGCTTGTCATTTTTAATTGGTTTAAAATTCTTTTTGTAGAAAACGATGGCATGGCTTGGGGCGCAAAACTCAGTGATTTCACCTCCATTATTTCTGATAAATATGCCAAGTTGTATCTTACAATATTTAGAATTTTAGCCCTTATTGGTATTGGCTATTGGTTGTTTGGGCTTGTCAAAAAGCAAGCTTATCGATTTTTAATTTTGGCAGTTTCATTGGTGTTTTCAGGTGCACTTGGCAATATTTTAGATTCAGTTTTTTATGGGGTTTTTTTCGATGACAGTCTAGGGCAGAAGGCGGTCTTTTTTCCAGACAAGGGCTATAGCAGTTTGTTTTATGGAAATGTTGTTGACATGCTTTACTTTCCACTCTACAAGGGCTATTTTCCAGAGTGGTTTCCATTTATAGGCGGCCATTATTTTACATTTTTCAACCCTGTTTTCAATGTGGCGGATGTGGCCATCAGTATTGGTGTTGGCCTGCTAATTTTATGTAACAAGGGCAATAAAACTTCAAAAAAATCTTCTTTCAGAATTGATAAATCTGATTTGGTGTAAGACAATAATCCAATGCAATATCATTGGGTTGAATGTCTTTAATTTTTTCATCAGCTTCAAAAAAGGAAAGTCCGATTTTCACGGCATTAGGGCAGTTTTTTAAAAAGCCATCATAGAATCCTTTGCCGTAGCCGACCCGATGCCCAACTTTATCAAACGCCAACAAAGGCACAAAAATCACCTCAAGTTTTGAGGCTTTAATTTGCAGCCCATCTTGGGGCTCTGGAATGTTCCATATATTTGGTTTAATCGTCGTATTATCCGTTAGTAAATAATGGCTCATTTCACCATTTAAAATATCACTTTTTGGAATGACAATGTTTTTATCTCTTCCATATAATATACTCAATAGTGGTTCTGTTTCAACTTCTTTTAGGTGTTTAATCGTTAAAAAAAGGTGGTAAAAAGAGGCCTCCCAAATAGGAAGTTTAAGCGCTTGGTTGGCAATTTCTAAACTCAAGCTATTTATGGTTGAAGGCGTTAGTGATTTGCGCTTCTGTTTGTAGGCTGTTCTTAGGGTTTGTTTTTTCATCTAGTCGTTTTTGTAGAAAAGCGGAACAAAGCGTCTCCTTTGTAAACAATGGGGTCTTCATTAATATTTATAACATAGCCAACACAATCGGCTTTAATGGACTGGTTAAATTTTCCATAAGCATCTGTAATATAGCCTAGTACAGTGCCCTTTTCAACTTTTGAATTCAGCTTTATTGACGGGCGGAACAACCCAGAAGTCTTGGCTCTGATCCATTTACTTTCCTCAATAAAAATGATTTGTTTTTTAGGGGCTGAAACTTTGAATTTTGAATTTAACATATCTAGATGGTTCAAAATACGTTTGGCGCCATTGACGCCTGAATTGGTCACCAATCTGTCAATGTGATTTGATTTACCGCCTTCAAAAAGTATCATTGGAATGTTGATTTTATCACAAGCACTTCGAAGGGATTTAGGAATTTTTTTTGAGTAAACAACAAAGGGTGCTCCATAGGCTTTGGCCCATTTTTTGAGTTTTGGGGCTTGCTTGACAATTCGAATTTGAGGTGCATTAAAACGTCCTGCACCACCAGTGTGGTGATCAATGATAAAATCGACTTGCGGAATGATTTCATGCATCAATTTATAAGCTACTTGACTGGCCAATGAACCTGTTTTTGAGCCTGGGAAAACACGGTTTAAATCCCGACCATCTGGAAGTTCCCGCGATTTATTCAAAAACCCAAATATATTTAAAACGGGGATGCAAATGATGGTTCCTTTTTTGGGCTTATTTATCCCCTTTGCAATCAATTGTCTTACAATTTCAACCCCATTTACCTCATCACCGTGAATGCCTGCTGTAAAGAGTACCACAGGCCCAGGCTTTCTAGAACGGTTGATGATGACCGGTACTTCCACACTTGTTTGTGTGTGAAGTTTGGCTACATGAAAATTAATTTCCCGAGATTCGCCTGCTGCAATTTTTTCTCCTAAAATGTGTAAAACTGAATTGTGTGAATTCATTAACGTCTGTTTCTTTCAATGAATGTAATGATCGCTTTAGCAATGTTTTTTTCTGAAGCGCCTTCAATCCCCTCCAGACCAGGTGTGGAATTGATTTCCATAATTAGCGGCCCTCTTTTGGATTGCAAAAGGTCTACCCCACAAATTGGGAGCTTTAGTTGTCGTGCCGATTTGATAGCGATTTTTAGTTCAGGTTCTGACATTCTGTAATATTCATAGGTGCCGCCACGGTGTAAATTAGAACGAAATTCACCAGGCTTACCGCGTCGTTTCATAGCACCAACAACTTGGCCATCTACAATAAAAGCACGGATATCCACCCCTTTTGCTTCGGAAATGTATTCTTGAACCAAGGCTCTTGCCTGTAAGCCATTGAAGGCTTCCAAAACAGATTCCGCTGCATTTTTAGATTCCGCCAGAACAACCCCAAGACCTTGTGTTCCTTCCAATAGTTTTATAACTACGGGGGTTCCCCCTACAAGTTCAATAACTTCTTCAACGTCTTTGGAGTAATTTGTGAAAACGGTTTTCGGCATGTCTATTCCACCTTTCGAAAGGTGTTGAAAACTGCGCAATTTATCGCGAGATCGAATGATGGCATCTGAAGAAACGGTAGAAAACACATTCATCATTTCAAACTGACGTACCACTGCGCATCCATAGAAAGTCACTGAAGCACCAATCCTTGGGATGATGGCATCTACATCATTGAGGTATCTGTCTTTGTAATAAATTGTTGGCTTTTCTTTCTCAATAATCAAGTCACAATTTAAAGGATCTATGACCTGAACATCATGCCCCCGATCTTCCGCTTCCTCAACAAGTCTTCGTGTGGAGTATAAATTTTTATTTCTTGATAAAATGACAATCTTCATGTTATAAATGGCCTTTAATTTTGCAACAATATACTAAAAAAGTAGTATCGATTTTTAGGATGTTAAGAATTAGTATACCTTTGGTATTATGGCGCCACTAAGCATCGAAATACAACTCAAAACACTCCCCAACAGTCCTGGAGTATATCAGTTTTTTGATGTCAAAGACAAGATTCTTTACATTGGTAAAGCCAAGAACTTAAAAAAACGCGTTCGCTCTTACTTTAACAAGAATCACGACCAGGCCAAGACTAATGTTTTAGTTAAGAAAATAAGATCCATTAAGCACATTGTTGTCGCGACTGAGACCGATGCCCTTTTGCTAGAAAATAACCTCATCAAAAAATACCAACCGCGGTATAATGTACTACTCAAAGATGACAAGTCCTATCCATGGATTTGTATAAAAAACGAACGGTTTCCAAGAGTATTTTCCACCCGTCGTGTTATTAAAGACGGATCTGAGTATTTTGGTCCTTACTCCAGTGTTAAAGTTGTGAACACCATCATTAATTTGATAAAATCGCTGTATCCAATTCGCATAGAAAACTATAATTTTTCTCAAAAAAAAATAAATAATTCTGAAACGGACATTTTTTTAAAAACACACAGCCACCAAGGACACTTTCTTGTCCTGGGTTTTGCAGAGCGTCCCAAAAAACTGACACGAGATTATATTTCTGAAACGGATTATATAGAAAACATGCGATTTGTAAAGCAAATATTGAATGGAAAACTCGGTAATATTAAAAAAACACTTCGCAATGAAATGTTTAAGTTTTCTAATTTGAATCTGTTTGAAGAAGCCCAATCTTTTAAAGAGAAAATTATAATTCTGGAGAACTATCAGGCCAGGTCCACCATTGTGAATCCGAAAATTACTGATGTTGAGGTGTACAGCATTGTCAGCGACGAGAGCTATGCCTATGTGAATTTCTTGCAAGTGTCTCACGGTGCCATTATTAGGGCACATACTATGGAATTGAAAAAAAAGCTGGACGAAACAGACGCTGAACTTTTGACCTTGGCCATTATGGAAATGCGCCAAAGATTTCAGCTTCAATCCAAAGCGGTTTATTTACCTTTTAAGGTTGAATTGGGATCCAATTTAAAATGTACGGTCCCGAAGGTTGGGGATAAAAAGCAGCTTATAGACCTGTCTTTGCGCAATGCCAAATACCAGCGTTTAGAAAAATTGAAACAAGTTAAAATTACAGATCCAGGCCGTCATGTGAAACGCATCATGGCCCAAATGAAATCAGATCTTCGGCTCAAGGATGCCCCCACCCATATTGAATGTTTTGACAATTCAAACATTCAAGGAACGCATCCAGTTGCCGCCTGTGTGGTTTTTAGAAATGCAAAACCCAGCAAAAAAGAATACCGTCATTTTAACATCAAAACTGTAAAAGGTCCAGACGACTTTGCTTCAATGACAGAGGTTGTTTACCGCCGTTACAAACGTTTGTTAGAAGAAAAAAAACCACTTCCTCAGCTTGTGATTATTGATGGGGGTAAAGGTCAATTGTCTGCAGCTCTAAAAAGTTTGGACGCCCTTGGCTTGCGTTCAAAAATTGCGATTATTGGTATAGCAAAAAGATTGGAAGAATTATTTTACCCAAATGATCCAATTCCCTTATATTTAGACAAGAAAAGTGAAACTTTGAAAATCATTCAACAATTGAGAAATGAAGCACACCGTTTTGGAATTGATCACCATCGAAACAGGCGCAGTAAATCTGCTTTGTATTCTGAGTTAGAATCTATACCCGGCATTGGCGATAAAACGCGGGTCGAATTGTTAAAGGCCTTCAAATCACCTCAGCGTGTTTCTTTTGCGAAGTTGGATGAATTAGAACAAATCATTGGATGCTCTAAAGCCCAAAAAGTTTATAATTATTACCATTCTAAAAATGAAGCTTAACCTAAAATTTTACATTGTTATCTGCTTATTATCCCTATTAGGTCATGCCCAAGAACCCTTGCCCGATAATCCCAAAATTGGATTGGTTTTGAGTGGCGGTGGTGCCAAGGGGTTGGCACATATTGGCGTCTTAAAAGTTATTGACAGCTTGGGGGTTCGAGTAGATTATATTGGGGGCACTAGTATGGGGTCTGCAGTTGGTGGATTGTATGCTGCAGGGTATACTGGAAAGCAGTTGGATTCTATTTTTAGAGGGATTGATTTTGATGTATTGCTGGGTGACAAGGTACCAAGGCCCTCAAAAACATTTCAAGAACGGAAAAATTCTGAAAAATACGGGATTTCACTTCCTATAAACGATTTTAAAATTCAATTACCATCTTCAATTTCAAGAGGCCAAAACTTGTTTAATTTATTTACAAAACTAACATTAGATGTCACTGCTATTTCTGACTTCAGTCAACTTCCAGTCCCGTTTTATTGTATGGCAACTGATATTGAGACAGGGGCTTCAGTCGTACTGGACAGTGGTAATTTGGCCGAAGCCATTTCAATAAGTAGTACATTGCCCACCCTTTTTCATCCCTTGGAGCGCGATGGCGCACTGTTGATGGATGGCGGCATTGCAAACAATTATCCTATTGAATATTTAAAAACAAAAAACTTAGATTTTATCATTGGTGTGAGTGTTGAAGAAGATCTTTTAACCAAAGAAGAAATCAATTCAATTTCAGATATATTAGCACAAATAAATAATTTTAGATCTGCGGAGGATTTAGAAGACAAGATTCAACTCACCGATCTTTTTATTGAACCTGACGTGGAGAATTTTTCAATCATTTCATTTAACAAAGGCGCTAAAATTATTAAAAGTGGGGAAGTTTCTGTCACTCCTTTCCTAAGTCAATTAAAGACGATTGCCAAGACACAGGATTATAGGAAAGCGCGAAAAAAAATCACAGATCTAGATTCTTTAAAATTCAGTAAAGTAAAAATTGTTGGTAATGAAAAATATACGGACTCTTATGTCTTTGGTAAATTGCGATTTCGGCGTGGTGAAACCATAAGTTTTAAAGATTTTAGCAGCGGGGTTAATAATCTTTTGGCGACCAATAATTTTGAAAGTTTTCGTTACCAGTTTTCTCCCCTTTCAAACGACAGCTATAATTTTACAGGCAATGTCAAAGAAACCACCAATACAACCTTATTAAAATTAGGAGTTCATTACGACAAGGTTTTAAAGAGCTCTTTGCTATTAAACCTTACTAAAAAGCAATTTTTACTAAAAAATGACGTCTTGTCTTTGGATTTTATATTAGGGGATAATTCTCGATTTAATTTTGATTATTACATCGATAAAGGGTTTTATTGGAGCATTGGCCTTAATTTTAAATATACAGATTTTAGATATGACATAAATCCTTTGTTTTTTGATGCCACCCTTCCAGTAGAAATTGACAATGCGATTCCCACGACAATTTCTGACTTAACAGCGAGCTTTTTTGTGGAGACTCTTATCAAAAAGGATTTGTCTTTCAAGCTAGGAGCTAGGTTTAAGCGTCTTAAAATAGAAGCTTCAAGCCCTTCTTTAATCAATGTTTTTCAAGCCAGTGAGTATCAAATTGAAAACAGCGATTTTTTTAGTCTCAATACCAGATTGAGGTATGATACGTTAGATAATATTTTTTTCCCAACCAGCGGGCTTTTGTTTGACACCGACGGAAATTTATTTCTAACGGCTTCAAGCGCAGAAGATTTTACACAGTTTTTAAAACTAAAAACCAACATTGCAAAAGCTTTTTTAATTACCAAAGACTTGTCTTTATTGGTTGGGGCTGAGGGTGGTTTTAGGATTGGTAATGATAATATTCCGGCTCTTAATTTTGGGTTTGGAGGCTATGCACTCAACCAAATAAACAACTACGGCAATATGTTTGGATATGATTTCTTTAGTCTCTCGGGCAATAGTTTTATAAAAGCATACTTCAATATGGATTACGAATTTTATAAACGGCACCACTTTAATTTTTCTGGTAACTTTTCCAATATTGGGGATGATATTTTTGTTTCTAATGATTGGTTAGAACTTTCTTCTTATAGTGGCTATGCATTGGGATATGGTTTAGAAACTATTTTTGGTCCTATAGAATTAAAATATAACTGGTCTGCTGAAAACAATTTTAACGCTATTTTTATTAACTTGGGATACTGGTTTTAAAAAACTGTTTTTTTTCCTTAAATTTGTTTATGACCATTTTTTGGAAAGATCTTTTATTGTTTCTTCATTTCCTTATCAAGAGAAGTCCTGAGTAGTTAAACCGTGCATCTTGGCATAAATTAGTTGCCTTTTTCAAAGCTTTCGTTTAAAATTTAAAATTTCTTTAATATGCCTTATTACCACAAGCTTGGGAACATTCCACCCAAAAAACATACACAATTTGAAAAACCCAACGGGGGTTTCTATTACGAACAACTTTTTGGAACGGTTGGATTTGATGGAATGGCTACGATTTCTTACCACGAACAGCGTCCAACACAAGTAAAATCGATCGGGAAACAGTACAGTATTGCGCCAAAAATAGCGAAAACAAACAACATTCAATCTTATCGCCTTCGTGGCTTTGAAGTCGCTCCAAAAGCCGACTTTTTAGAGAGTAGAACCATTGTTTTAACAAATTCCGATTGCAACATTATTTTGGCAGCTCCAAAAACATCCCTCACGGATTATTTTTATAAAAATTCGGATGCTGATGAGCTTATTTTTGTCCATCGAGGCTCTGGAAAACTACGCAGTATGTTTGGGAATTTAGATTTTAAATATGGGGATTACTTGATCATCCCAAGGGGAGTGATTTATCAAATCCAATTTGATTCTGAAGAAAACAGGTTATTTATTTTGGAATCTTATAGTCCTATTTATACCCCCAAGCGCTATCGCAATTGGTTTGGTCAGTTGCTTGAACATGCGCCCTATTGTGAACGTGACATCCGCCGTCCTCAAGAATTAGAAACATACAACCAATCGGGCGATTTCACTGTAAAAATTAAAAAACAAAATCAGCTCATAGATATGGTGTATGCCTCCCATCCTTTTGATGTGGTGGGCTATGACGGTTACAATTATCCTTACGCCTTTTCCATTCACGATTTTGAACCTATAACTGGGAGAATTCACCAGCCACCTCCAGTACATCAGACTTTCGAAACCAACGCCTTGGTTGTTTGCAGTTTTGTCCCTCGCATATACGATTACCATCCCAAAGCCATTCCAGCCCCTTATAACCACAGTAATATTGACAGTGATGAGGTTTTGTATTATGTAGATGGGGATTTTATGAGTCGTAATGATGTTAAAGTCGGTCATATTTCATTACATCCTGCGGGGATTCCACATGGGCCACACCCAGGCGCCATGGAACGCAGTATTGGCCTTAAAGACACCAAAGAGTTGGCTGTAATGGTAGATACTTTTAAACCGCTTCAAGTCACAGAAGAAGCCCTCAAAATTTCTGACGAAGACTATTACAAGTCGTGGTTGGAAAATAACACTTAACATCAAATTTTAGTTATGAATAAATCCTTAAAGTCTGTAGACTATGGTCTTGAAAAAATTTTCGATGGTGCCCAAGATTTTTTACCCCTTCTTGGAACCGATTATGTCGAGCTATATGTTGGCAATGCAAAACAAGCAGCCCATTTTTATAAAACCGCTTTTGGCTTTCAATCCTTGGCTTACCGGGGTTTAGAAACGGGTTCAAAAGATGCTGTTAGTTATGTCCTAAAACAAGGAAAAATCAGATTGGTACTCACCACACCCTTGCACAGTAAATCCTCAATTAACGACCATTTGAGAAAACACGGCGATGGCGTAAAGGTCATTGCATTGTGTGTAGATGATGCTAGGGCTGCCCATGCAGAAACTACAAAACGTGGGGCAAAGTCTTATTTTACACCCAAAGAAAGCCAGGATGATTATGGTGTGATTATTACCTCTGGCATCTACACTTATGGGGAAACGGTTCACATTTTTGTAGAACGGAAAAATTATAAAGGTGTTTTTTTTCCAGGCTACGAAGTATGGAAATCAAATTACAATCCACCAAGCTCAGGCTTAAAGTTTATTGATCATATTGTTGGGAATGTAGGCTGGGGGGAAATGAATACTTGGGTTAAATGGTATGAAGAGGTGATGGGTTTTGTAAATTTTCTATCCTTTGATGACAAACAAATTCACACGGAATACTCAGCTCTGATGAGTAAAGTCATGAGCAATGGCAATGGCCGTATTAAATTTCCAATCAATGAACCTGCTAAAGCTGAAAAGCGTTCTCAAATTGAAGAATATTTAGATTTTTATGAAGATTCAGGAGTGCAACATTTAGCAGTTGCGACCGATGATATTATAGCAACTGTAAAACAGTTGCAAGAGAATGGAGTAGAATTTTTGCCACCCCCCCCTCAATCTTATTACGATGCTATCCCAAGTCGTTTGGGTGCTCATATGAAGTTTATGAAAGAAGACATTTCTGCCCTACAGGAGCTGTCTATTTTAGTGGATGCTGACGAAGAAGGCTATTTATTGCAGATTTTTACAAAACCTATTGAAGACCGCCCCACTTTATTTTTTGAAATCATTCAACGCATGGGCGCCAAAGGGTTTGGTGCAGGAAATTTTAAAGCGCTTTTTGAGTCTATTGAGCGAGAACAAGCCAATAGGGGTACCCTTTGATAAGTTGATTTATAAATAGATTTAAACTTGCTTTTAGTTTTGGAATAATAATTGCAAATTTGTAATGCTACAAATGCATATGCAATCTTATGAAGCAAATTTTAGCATCCTTAATTTTACTCTGGAGCTTGAGCACATCCAATGCCCAGTCTGAGTCTTCGTTTCAATCTGGGGAGTGGTTAAAATTCAAATTAAATTACAGTGGCTGGGTCAAAGCAGGGAATGCAACCCTGGAAGTGAAAGAGGCCACTTTCAAAAACCGTTCTGTTTGTCATGTAGTTGGAAAAGGGTGGACTACCGGCGCCATTAAATGGTTTTTTAAAGTTAATGATCGTTATGAAAGTTATTTTGACAAAGCCACCGGGCGGCCTTATAAATTTATTAGAAATATCAACGAAGGCGGGCATGTCAAAAACAGAGTTATTGAGTTTGACTATGAAAAAAAATCAGCGTTTGTTAATGATTTAAGGCACAAAACAAAAAAAACAGTTTCCATAACTTCTGATATTCAAGACATGGTTTCTGCCTATTATTATTTGAGAGACCACTACGATACGGAGACCATTAAAGTGGGCCATACTGTTAAATTAAAAATGTTTTTTGACAATGAAATTTTCGGATTTAAACTTAAGTTTTTAGGGAGAGAAACTATCAATACTAAATTTGGAAACATCAATTGTCTTAAATTCCGCCCTTATGTAATGGCTGGTCGTGTTTTTCATGAAGAAGAAAGTGTTACCCTTTGGGTGAGTGCCGATAATAATAAAATTCCAATAAAAATTAAAGCAGACTTGAGGGTTGGTTCTTTAAGGTCTGATCTAGCGGCTTTTAAAGGTTTAAAATATCCTTTTGAAATTCAACTTTAAATTCAACCAATGAAAAACAAAACCACTCAAGACATTATCAAAGCACTGGATGAAAAATACAGCGCTTCAGGCCAAGATAAAAACATGTATTTGGAAGGTCTCTTACATAGCAAGCCCATGAATTATTGGGACTATATACATACAGATGCTCTTCTTAATTTACAAATTCAACGCACCAATTTTCCAGATGAGATGGTCTTCATTGGGTACCACCAAATCAATGAATTGATTTTTAAAATGATTTTATGGGAACTCCAACAACTTGCTGAAGTTGCTATTTTGAAAGTGGATTTTTTGACAGATAAGTTGATGCGTGTCAGCCGCTATTTTGACATGCTAACCACTTCTTTTACCATAATGCAAGATGGAATGGATGTTAAACAGTACAACCAATTCAGACATACACTTGCACCAGGTAGTGGATTCCAAAGCGCACAGTATCGAAAAATCGAATTTGCATCCACCGAGCTCATAAATCTTATAGACCCTCGTTTCAGAGAAACCATCGACAGAAACACCCCATTCGAAAATGCGTTTGAACATTTGTACTGGCAGGCTGCAGGTAAAGATTATAAGTCAGCTAAAAAATCGCCCTTACTTACAAGTTTTGAAAAACGTTACAAAGAAGAATTTATTACCTTTATGAAGGTTTATAATTCCAAAAACCTTTGGTCTCGCTATAAAGAACTTTCAGAGTCAGACCAAAGCAGTAAAGCGCTCGTTAAGGCCATGCGTCATTACGATTACACTGTCAATATCACTTGGGTCATGGGGCATTTCAAGGCCGCCAAACATTACATATTGTCTTCTTCTGGAGATGGTTCGGCCACAGGGGGTAGCAAATGGCAAAAATACATGCATCCAAAATATCAAAAGAGAATATTTTTTCCAGAACTTTGGAGTGATATAGAAATAGAGACTTGGGGCCATGAAGTTGAAAATTAATTCGGCACTTTTTAATTTTAAATTCTTCCTTTACAGTTTTGCTATTGTAATCTTTTTTTATATACTAAAAAGTTGTTCATCTGAGACCCTTGAAACGGATTCAATCTCACAGACTGTCCTTTTGGAAAACAACAAATTTGGCTATAATTTCAATAATTATAAGGTTGTCAATGACACTGTTAGGAAAGGAGATAGTTTTGGAAAAATATTAGAGAATAACCAACTTTTTTATCCAAAAATCCATCACATTGCGCAAAAAACTAAAGCTGTTTTTGACACTCGCCAACTCAGAATAGGCAAGCCTTATACATTACTTTTTTCGAAAGACAGTTCCAATGTTCCCTTGGTTTTTATCTATGAAGAAAATAAAATTGAGTATCTCGTTGTAGAATTTTGTGATTCTATTTTAGCATACAAAGCGCGTAAAGCTGTTAAAATAGTTGAAAAAGAAGCTTCTGGCCTCATTGAAAACTCGCTCTCTGAGACCATGGAAGCACAAGGTTTGCCCATTCAGTTGATTTACGATATGTCGGACGACATCTATGCCTGGACCATTGATTTTTTTAGGCTTCAAAATGGAGATAATTTTAAAGTGATTTATAAACAACGTTTCGTCGAGGACAGCATTTATGCGGGGATTGAAACCATAGAAGCAGCTTATTTTCAACACAAAGGTGAAGCCATATATGCCTTTAATTATCTTACGCCAGATTCTAAAAATAGCACCGATTACTTCGATGATAAGGGTAAGAGCCTCCAAAAAGCATTTTTAAAAAGCCCGATAAAGTTCAGCCGTATTTCCTCTCGATACAATTTAAATCGTCGCATTAAACTTTATGGCAACAGAGTCCGCGCGCACAAAGGAACAGATTTTGCTGCCGCTATAGGAACACCCATTTTAGCAACAGCAAATGGGACCGTTGTGGAATCAGCGAGGCGTGGCGGCAATGGAAATTATGTTAAGATTCGTCACAATGCCACTTATTCAACCCAATACCTACACATGAGCAAACGTCTTGTTAAATTGGGGGATTTTGTAAAGCAAGGCGATGTGATAGGTAAAGTAGGAATGACCGGAAACACCAGTGGCCCTCATGTTTGTTACCGTTTTTGGAAAAATGGACGTCAAGTAGATCCCTTTCGACAGAAACTTCCAGACGCAAAAGCGCTTTCGGAAAAGTATAAACCGGATTATCTTGAGTATATTGCACCATTGAAACAACAATTAGATTCAATTAATTAACCCTATTTAATTTATAATGAGCTTAAAATCCATTGATCCTACCCAAACGCTTGCCTGGAAAAAGTTGCAGGCTCACTTTGAATCTATCAAAGATGTACATATGTCTTCTTTATTCTCAAAGAATTTTAAGCGTGCCTCAGAAATGAGCCTTGAGTGGAATGATTTTTTTCTTGATTACTCTAAAAATAGAATTACTGCCGAAACCATATCATTACTCAAAGGTTTGGCAGAAGAAATACAATTAAGCGATGCCATCTCGAAGTATTTTGACGGCGAAAAGATTAATAAAACGGAAGGCAGAGCCGTACTGCATACTGCACTTCGGGCTCCAAAAGAATCGGAAGTTTTTTTTGAAGGCACTAATGTTATTCCAGAGATTTATGAGGTCAAAAATAAGATTCAGCAGTTTTCAGAGGCGGTTATTAGTGGCCAGAGAAAAGGCTTTACAAACAAAGCTTTTACGGATGTTGTAAACATTGGAATTGGCGGCTCAGATTTGGGTCCTGCCATGGTTGTAGATGCCCTTTGCTATTATGGTAATCATTTGAAAGTACATTTTGTAAGCAATGTAGATGGCGATCACGTGAATGAAGTTTTAAAAGAGCTAGACCCTGAGACTACTCTTTTTGTTATTGTGTCTAAGACGTTTACTACTCAAGAAACCCTTTCCAATGCAACGACCATCAAGCAATGGTTTTTACAAAAAGCAGCCCAAGCCGATATTGCAAAACAGTTTGTGGCAGTCTCTACCAACATTGAAAAAGTGGAATCTTTTGGGATTTCCCCTCAAAACATTTTCCCAATTTGGGATTGGGTTGGCGGTCGATTTTCTCTGTGGAGTGCCGCCGGGTTGAGCATCAGTTTAGCTGTTGGTTTTGATCATTATGACGACATGCTCAAGGGTGCTCACAAAATGGATGTACATTTTAAGGAAGCCCTTTTTGAACAAAACATCCCTACTTTGCTGGCCATGATCAGTATTTGGTATAATAATTTTTTTAAAGCTGAAAGCGAAGCAATCATTCCATACACTCAATATTTAAATCAGTTTGCGACCTATTTACAGCAAGCCATTATGGAGAGTAATGGAAAAAGTGTTGATCGCAATGGGGAAAAAGTGAAATACCAAACCGGAAACCTTATTTGGGGTGAGCCTGGCACCAATTCACAGCACGCTTTTTTTCAATTGATTCATCAAGGCACAAAACTAATACCAGCAGATTTCATAGGATTTTCAAAGTCATTGCACGGCAATCAAGACCATCAAGACAAACTCATGTCTAATTTTTTCGCACAGACCGAAGCCTTACTCGCTGGGAAAAACGATGCTGTTGTAGCTGAAGAAGGGACCGCATCAGAAATTTTTCCTTATAAAATATTTGAAGGTAATCGCCCGACCAACACCCTTTTTATAGAACAGTTAACGCCTGAAAGTTTGGGTAAACTTATCGCCATGTACGAGCATAAAATATTTGTGCAGGGGATTGTATGGAATATCTTTAGCTACGATCAATTTGGCGTGGAGCTTGGGAAACAATTGGCGGGTAAAATTCTCAAAGAATTTTCAAAACAAAGCCCTGAGGTACACGATGCTTCAACAGCAAATCTTATTGCCCGTTATAAAAACATTCGATAGCTCGGCCAAAACAATAATCACCGGTCCAGTATTTACGAACAATCAAGTTATTTTGTTGTCAAAATTCTCGTAATTTCGCAGCAGTAATCAGTACAAAAAGCATGATTAAAACGGTACATTCCTATTGGGCTTATTTGGTTTTAGCAGTATTGCTATTGGCGGTTTACAGAGCCATTTCAGGTGCTGTGATGAAAAAAGAATACAGCCCTAAAATGTTTCAGTCGGCATTATTTACGCTCATTGCCACTCACACCCAGCTATTGATTGCACTTTTGTTATATTTCACATCCAGTCGTTTTTCATTGTGGTTTGATTTAGGAATCTTAGAGGTGATTAATATTCCGGTCCATCGCTTATATTTGGTAGAACACCCCGTCACCAACATATTAGCGGCTGTGCTGATCACTAGGGGTTACTCAAAACATAAAAAGAAACGACTTTCTAATCCTAAATACAAAACCCTTGCCATTCATTATAGCCTTGCTTTAGTGTTGATACTATCTAGAATTCCGTGGAAGGCGTGGTGGCATTTTTAACTTTAATTTTTGGGTTTTCAAATGAATTTTCACATTAGGATTTGAAAAAAGTATCACACCAACAAAAGTGAATTTAACGAAGATTCAAATTATTTAATTCTAGCTCAAGATTATTTTCAAAACCGAATTAAATAAGATTTACCGCTTCAATGCCTTCTAATTGATTTTCAGAAAATATTTACTGGATTTCTTTTATGACATGTACAAAAACTGGGAAGTGGTCACTGTATCCACCTGTAAAACCACCCCATGAAAAACTTCGGAATGGATAGCCTTTGTATTGGCCTTTTTTAGTGATTAGAAATTGCGCATTAAAAATACCAGCCTTATAAAATCGAAAAGAAGAATAGTCTTCTTCAAGTAGTGGTTTGGACACAATAATTTGGTCAAATAAACTCCAAGCATCTCTATAGGCATTGGAGCCCAATCCTTTTTTAAAAAAGCTTTCCATTGGGTTAAAAAGTTCTTTAAAACCAACTTTCCTTTTATCGCCTTTGGTCTTCAAAACCTTTTTCAAACTGGAATTTGTAGGGTTGTCGTTGAGGTCTCCCATCACGAATATTTTAGCATAGGAGTCTTCCATTTGTAAGGAATCTACAAGTCTTTTATTGACAGCAGCGGCAGCCTCACGTTTGGAGCGGCTTCTGGCCTCACCGCCACTTCTAGAGGGCCAGTGGTTGACAAGAACGTGAATTAAGTCTTCTTCAAGATAACCACTAACCAACAGTACATCCCTCGTATAGTCGCGGCCATCGGAGCTGTTATCTCTGAGTTTTGTTTGGTGGGCACTTGAACTCAGAGGCCTAAACAAGGCTTTTTGATACATTAGCGCTACATCAATTCCACGCTCATCGGGAGAGTCGTAATGTACAATGCCATAGTTTTTAGAAGCCAAGGCAGGGTCGTTGGCCAAATCTTCAATAACACCGCGGTTTTCAACCTCACAGATTCCAATGACGGCGGGGCTATTATTTGAAGTCTTAGCCCCAATTTTTGAAATCACATCGGCCATGTTTTGCACTTTCTTTTTGTAAATTTCTTGGCGTGCTGTTTTCAGCTCCATCATTGGACTGCGTTCATCAAATTTTGTCGTATCGTTGATGGTGTCAAACAGGTTTTCAACATTGTAAAATGCGATGGTGTGGACTTTAAAGGTGCGTTTTTTCTGAGCTTCAATTTTCGAAGCGAAAAAGAATAAAAGCATTAGAATTATTACTTTCTGGTGCTTACGATATAATGTCTTCAATTTGTTACTAAATTTGGCAATTAATTTATATTTCAAAAGTATTAATTTTAAAATAAGAAACGTACATTTGTTTGGGATATCTGTTCAAATATTTAAAGATATTCTTAAATAAAATTAATCACTTATGAAAAAACAAATTTTGAGCTTTTTGTTTGTTTGTTTTGCAAGCCTCTATAGTTTTGCACAGCAAACTACCATCCGTGGCGTTGTCAATGACATGCTAACCTCTCAGCCCATTGACGCGGTTTTGGTTCAATTGGGAGGTACTGACTTGACTACACTTACGGACTCTCAAGGAGCATTTGCCTTTCTTTTAGATGTTCCATTGGGGGAGCAGATGCTTGTGCTAAGTAAAAATGGGTTTTTAGACGCACGCTATCCAATTGTAGTTTCAGAGGGCAGAGACCTCAATCTTCTGGATTTAATCCTTGAAATAGACAATTCTAATGATGAATTGTTTACCATTACTTTATCCGATGATGAACTTAATGATGACAGTAGTGGTGCCGACAACATTTCGGGATTGCTTTCTGCTTCTCAAGATATTTTTCAAAGGGCCGCCGCCTTTGAATTTAGTTCCTCTTTCTTTAGGGTACGTGGATTAAACACCGACAATGGAACCGTTTTGATGAATGGAATTGAAATGAATAAAGTTTTTGACGGAAGACCACAGTGGAGCAACTGGGGCGGATTAAATGATGTCCTTAGAAGTCAAGAACTCAGTACAGGTTTTGCACCCTCTTCATATACCTTTGGAGGCTTGTTGGGTTCTACAAATATCAACTTACGCGCTTCGAATTATAGAGCAGGTGGTCGTATCACTTATTCCTCTTCAAACAGGAGTTATACCAACCGCTTGATGGCCACTTACGCCTCTGGCATGTTGGATGGCGGTTGGGCCTATGCATTTACCTTAGGTAGACGTTGGGGTGATGAAGGATTTCAGGACGGAACTTTTTATGATGCCAATTCCTTTTTTGTTTCTGTTGAAAAGAAAATAAACGACAAGCACAGTTTGAATCTCGTTGGGTTTTATACCCCAAACCGCCGTGGAAAATCTTCTCCAAACACCCAAGAAGTTTTTGATCTAAAAGGCACTACCTACAATGAATATTGGGGTTGGCACGATGGTGAAAAACGAAATTCTAGAATTCGACGCATTGCAGAGCCCGTTGTCATGCTAAACCATTACTGGGATCTTTCAGAATCATCAACTTTAAATACAAATGTTTCGTACCAGTTCGGAGAGCTGGGTAACAGCCGTTTGGATTATGCAGGTGGTGCCAATCCAAGTCCAGCCTACTACCAACAGCTCCCAAGTTATTTTTTAGCTGATGATGACGGACCAGATTATGCCGGGGCCTATCAGTCTGAGCAGTCTTTTCGCAATGGGGGTCAAGTTAATTGGAACCGCATTTACGACGCAAATTTAACAAACAACATTAATGGTGATTATGCTGCTTATGTGTTGTATGAGGATCGTAGTGACGACCAACAATTTAATGCCAATACCATATTAGAATCGACCTTGTCTGAGAATTTGACTTTGAATGCTGCGGTTAATTACAAGCGCTTAAAGTCCCATAATTTTGCAGAGATCGTAGATATGCTGGGCAGTAACACTGGTTACTTGAACATTGATTCTTTTGACCAGGTTCAATTTGATTTGCAAAATCCAAACCGTGTTGTGGGGAAAGGGGACACCTTTCGTTACAACTTTAATATCGACGCCAATGTTTTGAGCGGCTTTGCACAGGCTCAATTTAAATACAATAAGGTCGATTTCTTTTTAGCGGGTTCTTACACAGCAACAGAATACCAACGCGAAGGACTTTACCAAACAGAAACCTATGCTGATAATTCTCTAGGGAAGGGTCGTAAACTTTCTTTTGGAGGCGTTGGTGCCAAGGGTGGATTTACCTATAAATTTTCAGGAAAACATATATTTAATATCAATGCAGGTTATTTAACAAAAGCCCCTTCAGTTAGAAACACTTTTACTAACTCCCGAGAAAATCACGCTGTTGTTGGAGACATCACAGGCGTCGACATCACTGAAGAAAAAATCACCTCGTTTGACGCTAATTATATTTTTAGATCTTCTACTGTAAAAGCAAGATTGACCGGTTATTACACCCAAATGCAAGACGCCAATGAAATTTCATTTTATTTTGCCGATGGTATTAGCGGGGTGGACGAAGGAACAGCATTTGTTCAAGAAATTTTACAAGGCATTGATAAGACCCATATGGGAATTGAATTTGGGATGGAAGCTCAAATAACACCATCCATTAAATTGACTGGTGTGGCTTCCGTTGGACAATTCACCTATGACAACAACCCCAATTTGGTGTTAACCTCAAGTGATTTTGTGGATGGTCTTAATTTTGGAGAATCGAATTTAAAAGATTACCGCATTGCTGCAGGGCCCCAACAGGCGGCTTCTATTGGATTTGAATACAGAGACCCCAACTACTGGTGGTTTGGAACTACGGCTAATTTCTTCGCCGATACTTATGTGGATGTTTCTCCCTTGACCAGAACTCAAAACTTTTTTTTGGATACGGACGGCTTGCCCTTTAGTGATTATGAACCAGACTTGGCCAGAGAATTGCTTCGCCAAGAACGATTTGAGGACTATATGGTGATCAATGCCATTGGCGGTAAGTCTTGGAAAATTGGCGATAAATACATCAGTCTTTTCGTAAGCCTAAATAATATCTTTAATCAAAAATTTAAATCTGGAGGTTTTGAACAGGGGCGCAGTGCAAATTACCGTTCTCTTCAAGAGGATGCTGGAAATCCAAAGCGTGTTTTCGGGCCTAAGTATTGGTACGGACGTGGGCCAACTTATTTCTTAAACCTTAATTATAGATTCTAAAAAAACTAAAAATGAACCTTAATTTTAATTCAATGAAAACAATAAACTTTAAAATATTTGCTTCCAGTATCCTTGTATATCTTGCAATGGTTGGCTGTGTACAAGATGATGACTTTACTGTTCCCTCCAGTGTTGGAACTGAGGAAAATGCAAGTCTGGCAGATTTACTTTCAAACATCGAAAATGGTAATGTTCAACTTATCAGTATTGAGGAGTTAAAAGCCCAATTTATTTCGGATGATCCTGCTACACAAATTGTCTCTGAGTTGGCGGTTAAGGGCTTTGTATCTTCCTCCGATGCAACGGGTAATTTTTACAAGGAATTTTTTATTCAGAATTCTGTAGAAAATGCGACAGACGCTGTTAAAATCTCGTTGAATCAAGTTGATTCTTACAACCAATATAATATTGGAAGAGAAGTTTATGTTTATTTAAAGAATATGTATTTAGGAGAGGCGAATGGAGGAGACGGTGTTTTCACAATTGGCAGCAGTGCAAATGGAGACGGTGAGGTTGAAGGTTTTACAGCAAATGAAATCCCTTTTCATATATTCCGTTCTTCTACAACCGAGCTTATTGTCCCTAAACTTGTGACGGGGTTATCGGCAAACGATATTGGAATTTTTGTCTCTTTTGAATCGGTAGAATTTCCAACAAGTGAAGCGGGCCTCCCATATGTTTCCCCGATGGACGATTACGATACCCAACGTACAGTACAACGTTGTTCTGGTTTTGATTATTCAAACTTCCTTTTGGAAACAAGTTCCTTTGCAAGTTTTAAAAACGAAATATTACCATCTGGTGGTGGTAGCATTGCTGGAGTTGTTTCAAAAACATATAATGGGAGTGATTTAGTTCTTGCGCTTAATACTTCGGATGATGTTCAAATGGATGGTAGCCGATGCGAACTTTTAGATATCAATGATTTTTATCCAATTTTTGAAGATGATTTTGAATCCTATCCAAATTACAGCTCCCTGAACGGAAACGGTTGGACTAATTATATCGAGGCTGGAAGCAGAGACTGGTTTGTCAGAATATCAAATGACAGTCAAAATTCTGGAAGTAAAATGGTTTCATTAGGATCCTATCAAACTGGTGATGCAAGCACGATTGCATGGTTAATTACTCCGGCAATTGATTTGGATGCGCAAGGGGTAGAATTTGTTAAGTTTAAATCATCAAATAGTTTTGCTGATGGCAGCGAATTAGAGTTGCTTATATCTACGGATTGGGATGGTACTGAAGCCACAATTGAATCTTCATCATGGGATACGCTGAACGCGAATATCGTTTCCGATGGAGAATTTTATCAGAACTGGGTAGATTCAGGACTTGTAGATTTGAGTCTTTTTTCTGGAAATGCCTATGTCGCTTTTAAATATATTGGAAGTGGTCAATCCTCCTTCGATGGCACCTATGAAATCGATGATTTTAAAGTTTTGATTCAGAACTGATGGATTAACTTATTTATTAAAACCTGTGAGTATTCACAGGTTTTTTTTATATAATATAATACTATGAACCTCTTTGATCAATTTTACATTTCAGTATATCAGAAAGTAAAAAAATACAAGCCAAAACTAGCGGCTAGGTTAGCTCGTTTTTATGTTTCATTACTTCAAATAGGTTTGTTCCTTTTGTTGGGTGTTTTTTTCATGAAGTTCTGTGAACAAATGAAATTAACTTTTTTAACCACCCCCAATGCTTGGCTGCTCTTTGTAGGAATCTCGTTGTTTATTNTGTTTANAAATTGGATNGGNTACAATGGTAAGAAACGTTCTATNCTGTTNTCCAAAGNATCAAAGCGCGCTTCNCAACATTCTTTNTTNNCGCTTNTTNTTTTTCAATTCTTAGTTTACGGATTAACTTTCGTAGTTTCCNAAGCGGNATAAAAAAANCCCCANATAGTGGAGGTTTTAANAAATNAATTTTTNTATTCGTTGTTGTTTGGATTGCCTTCCANAATAATGAATTCNGAACGGCGGTTCATTTGATGNTCNTCTTCATTACATCCTGAACCACAGTCATTAACCGGCATGGCTTCTCCCATTCCAATACCACTTATTCTGCTAGCATCAACTCCTTGAGCAATGACGTACTGAGCTGTTGTTAGCGCACGTCTTTCGGATAGGCTTTGATTGTATTTGGCTGTCCCTCTAGCATCTGTGTGTGATTCTGCACGAATGACAATAGATTCATATTTATTCATCAACTCTACCAGTTTGTCCAATTCAAAGGCTCCTTTCGCAGTGATATTAGACTTGTCAAANTCGAAGTATATAGGGTTTAAAACAACTTTGTTTGCAAGAATTATTTCGTCAATTGGATCTAATAAAATCTCTTCAGTTATTTCCTCCTCGCTGCTACCTTTAATATGAGTCGACCCACTTTCGTATTCTTGCATTGAAGCCGTAAGGTAAAGGTCTGTATCGCATTCGACAATATAATTGACTTCCCCTTTTTCAGAGGTCGTTTTACTGCCAATGACATTACCTTCAGTATCGGTAACATTCACAGTAGCATTTGCCAAGACAAGCCCTGTATCGCTGTCTTTGACCGTTACAGTAGCCATTACATCACAAATGGGTTGCAGCACTTTAACAACATATACATCATCACTGCCAGTACCTCCTTCACGATTGGAAGACACAAAACCTTCTCCAGTTTCATTGTTGATGCTAAAGGCAAAATCATCGGCATTGCCATTTACAGGAATTCCAATATTNCTTACAGGCCCTACTTTTCCATCGACTAGTTTTGCAAAAAATACATCCATACCCCCTAGGCCTAAATGCCCGTCGGATGAGAAGTATAGAGTGTTATCAGCGCTTACATAAGGAAACATTTCTTGTCCTTCTGTATTTACTTTTTGTCCTAAATTGGTGGCCTTACCAATGGTACCGTCTCCATCAATTGGTGCCATATAAAGATCAAATTGGCCCATGCCTCCAGCCATGTCTGAGGCAAAGAATAGTAGTTTTCCATCTGGGCTGACTGCTGGATTTTTAACAGAGTAATTTTTTGAGTTCAAAGAAAGCGGNTCACCTTCAGACCAAATACCTAATTCCTGCGTGGATTTGTAGAGGTTTAGTACACTGAATTTGGTTCTTGACAAAGAATCTCTTTCAAATATATTATCGTAATANCTTTCTCTTGAAAAATACATAGTCTTTCCATCAGGTGAAAAAGAAACAAGCCCTTCGTGGTATTTGGTGTTGATTGCCTCAAAGGCTACAGCTGTTTGAAATGAGCCGTCTTTATTTTGACTGGCGAAATAAATATCGAGAAATGGCTCTTGGTTCCAACCATAACTTTTCCTGGTTTCGTTTCTTGCGGAAGCAATGTATAATTTCCCATCTTGAAGGGTGCCTCCGAAGTCGGAAAATTCTGTGTTTATCCCGGCATCTTGGACATTAAACTTTTGGCCTTTCTCAATAATCTTTGGTAAATAGTTTGGATTATTTAAAAATGCGATGGCTCTATGGTCTGCAGGCCGCATGGCTGCAAATTTTGTCATTTGTGAATTGGAAGCATCGTACTTGCCATTGGCCTTTAGCATCTGTGCGTACTTAAAAATANTTTCGGGTGCTTGCGAAGTTTCCAGTGCTTTGGCATACCATTTTTCAGCCTCAACAGACTTAAAGACATTGTAATAAGACTCGGCCAACTGTGCATATANATATNCATTTTTTTNGCCTTTAGAAATTAATTTNTCATATTCTTTTGCAGCNTCTACAAATTCTAGTTTNGAAAATAGTTTATCTGCTTTTTTNGTAGAATTTGATTGCGCGTTGGCAAATAAGCCAGTGATTAATATGATAATAAATATAGAAGTGTATTTTTTCATGATGTTATACTTAGCTTAAATTTAGAAATAACGTGGTGACCTTGAAACTTTGGATGAGAAATTCAAATCAAAATTGATGAAAACTTCATGCGATGCGTTTGTAACAATGTCTAAATCAGATTGTATGGTGTCGTAGGCGTANCCAATGCGAATNTTGTCCATGACTTGAAAGTTAACCATCCCACTTAAGGAGTCATCCAGTCTGTACCCAATTCCTACTTCAACTATGTCGTACATAAAGAGGTTGGCATTTAGATCGTAACTTAGCGGAGCATCAAAAGCCTGCTTTAATAATGCGTGAGGTTTCAACTTAAAGTTTTCAGACAAATCAAACACATAGCCTGCGGCTGCAAATAAATGCTCTGACTCTGAACCTATTTTAGTGCCGTTGGCATCCAAATGTACCCCATTGAGAATGTTTGGAACAGAAACAGAAACATAATATTTATTTGGTTTGTAGAAATAAACCCCGGCTCCAATATTAGGCGTTGATTCATTACTATTCTGAGAAAAAAATGGATCTCCAGAGTCAACAGTGGTTGGACATTGTAAGCAAATATCGTGGAAAGTGAATCCACCTTTTACCCCAAAAGCCAAGCGGGTTTCCATCCCAACAGGAATGGTATAAGATACATCCACGTAAGCATTGGTTTCTTCAACTGGACCAATTTTATCAGAAATCACAGACAAACCTAAAGCGAGTTGCTTTCCCACAGGGGANTGTATGTTAAAGGTAAATGTTTCTGGTCCTCCATCAAGCCCTACCCATTGACTGCGGTACAAAGCACCTACGGAAAGCCCTTCAGATATTCCGGCGTAAGCAGGGTTGATAACATTCATGTTGTACATGTATTGGGTATACTGCGGATCCTGTTGCGCATGGTTTTGTTGGGCAATTAGTAGGNTAAAAAATATTAAAATTAACTTTTTCATTGCTTTTAAATTAGTTGTAATGGTTAGTAGTTAAGATAAATCCAGCTGATGGTTGGTTCACGGTCCGAGGCATATTGAATGACATAAAAATAGGTGCCAACAGGCAACAGCCCATTAGAATTGATATTTCCGTCGCTTGCATCTTGACCACACCATTGGTCAATATAATCATTTAACTCAAATACTTTAGTTCCATACCTGTTGTATACCTCTGCTTTGATAATGTCTTCTTGAGCTTCGAGATGATCTAAAACTAAACAGTCATTCAAACCATCCCCGTTAGGAGATATACCTTGTGGTATGTCTACACAATTTTCGTTCATAAAGGGATTTACTGTTATAGTTGTTTCAGAAGAACAATTAGAATTAATATCTGTAACAACAACCAAAACCGAATCATAACCATGTACTTCACCATGAGTAAAAGTTCCAGTGGTATCGCCTTCTGATACCAACACACCATTTATAGACCAATCATATACGTAAGTGTTGTCCATATTTGGATCATTAGTGATATTGACGTATAAGTCAACCTCGCCATCTGAACATTTATAAAATGAGTTGTCATCTTCAAGTTCGGGATAAGTTCCACGAGTAATGGAGATTACTGTATCGGAAGCACAATCTGTTACAGTGTTGTATGCTGTTACAATGTAATCACCTGTTAGAAGATCAAACTCACCTGCACCTAAGTTTAAAATATTACCACCATCAGCTTCAGAAACTTCTGACACATACAACAAATCATTATAACTCCAAGAATAAACTATATTTTCAGGTACTTGCTGTGCATCGTCAACATAAACCTCTAATACTGCTTGTTCCTCACCATCACAAAGTGCAATTTGGTCTTCAACAGCGACGGGAACTGGATTTTGTGCTACTTCAACAATAACTGAATCGGTTACTGTGGCAGTGCCACCAGTACATAAATCGTAAGTTATTGCAGCAGTATAGGTCGTGGTTGCTTCAGGAGAAACATTTATGGTTTGCTCTGTACCTACTAAATTACTACCATCATACCACTCAAACAAATAGTTCGGCGTTCCAACTGAGGGACTGAAGCGCCATGATTCTTCAGAAGCCTCCCAAGCTCCCATATTTCTATCAGTTGGTGTGTATGCGATTGTATCGTCCATATTCTGAATACCAACAACAGCCAATCCATCATTCCATGTTGGACAGATCGGCTTGTCAATAATATTAACATCAATAACATTGGACGATTCATACAAAATTATTTGAGAGGTAGATGTAAGTTCGTTACAAGCACCACTAAAAAGTGGGACAGCGGTATAGTTCACAACAAATTGTCTTTGAGGTGCAGAACCTAAAATCATAAAATTAATTTCACCACCTACTGAGGGGTCTATATCATGTGCAACACCAAAAATATTCGCATCTGATAACGATGTATTTGATGAATTAGGAAGGGTATCACCTGGGTCATAGCTCCATCCATTATAACCATTTGCATTACTTAAATCGAAGGAAACAACACCATTAGAACCAATTAATAATTGATTGTAGGTTCCGCCAAAGAAGCAGAAGTCAAAACCAATGTCAATGACATCAGACCACTCATCATCTGTTTCAACACTTGTAGGGGTACCCCCAAGAAAAGATGGGAATTCACAATTGTTAACTGAAGTAATTTCATAGGCTGAGGTGTCTTGTCCCAGAATATGATAGGTTGCCGTTAGTGTTGTTGATGCATCATCATCGGCACAAAGACTGCTGTCTTCACCGGCATATACAATGGAACATTCATTTGGAGGCGGAGGGCAAATAAATGTTAAGAGATCACTTTCAACAGAACAGCTGGCGTCGTTGCTATTGACTGCAGTGATAATAATTTCTTCATTGGCCGCATATGGACCAAAGCTCACAACGCCAGTTGTTGTTACGGTTTGGGTTGTACCAAAATTATCTACCAAATCAATACTAGTGGCATCCCCCATATCAGAAATATTTGCATCCACATAGAACTCGTAATATGGGCTGCAAATTCCATTTATAGAAAAGTCAACAGTTTGCGTTACGCATGTTGCACATGAAACAGTGAAATCCCAAGGGTTGTAATTTGTAGAACTCTCGCAACTGACAGATCCATCTGTATCTACTTCTATATACATTGATGTTGTTGTTGATTGAAATTCAAGACCGGTTAAGTCATGTATGTCAGCATCGGCGTTATTGAATAAAATAGTTCCGGTGTTATCAAATCCATCGTAAATGGTAATTTCATCACAACAAGCTTCAAGATTTCCAGAATTGAAAGCAATTTTTATAGGAAATGTAGTGGAAGAAGTAAACAACCATGCAGTGGTATCGTTGCTTGTATAGCAATAATTTAAATCCAAGATTTCTCCAGCATCACAATCAATAGTATAATTTGTTTGTACTGGTGTGGAAAAAACTGCAGGGCTCGTCCATA
>NYVA01000021.1 GCA_002684355.1 Formosa sp. | reverse complement strand
CTTTTTAATCATTCCAAATTTTTGTAAACTTTCAACCCTTGCTTGAGAATATTAACAGACTTAATTAAATCCTCTTTTTTTAGTACGTACGCAATTCGCAGCTGATTTTTACCAAGGCCTGGGGTGGCATAAAAACCTGCAGCAGGCGCCATCATGATGGTTTCATTTTCAACTCTAAATGCTTCTAAAAGCCATTGTGCAAAGGCATCAGCATTGGAAATGGGCAGTTCGACAATGCAGTAAAATGCGCCTTTCGGTTTTGCTACCCTTACGCCTGGAATTTTTTGGAGTTCTTGAATTAATATATTTCGACGCACCACATATTCTTCAATGACTTCATCAAAATAGGAATCGGGTGTGTCAAGTGCTGCTTCGCTGGCAATTTGTGCATAGGTAGGCGGGGAGAGACGTGCTTGGGCAAATTTTAATGCTGTTTCATAGACTTGTTTGTTTTTGGTCACCAAACATCCAATGCGCGCGCCACACATGCTGTAGCGTTTAGAAACTGAGTCAATCATAATGGCATGCGCTTCCAGTCCTTCAATCGCCATGACAGAATGGTGTTCTTTACCATCATAAGCAAATTCCCGGTATACTTCATCGGCAATGAGAAATAAATCGTGTTTTTTCACTAACTTGGAAAGTTGAGAAATTTCTTCTTTACTGTAAAGATAGCCTGTAGGGTTACCCGGGTTGCAAATAAGAATCGCTTTTGTCTTAGGGGTAATTAAGGCTTCAAAATCTTTAATTGGTGGCAGTGCAAAATTATTATCAATTTCAGAAACAACAGGAACAATATTCACGCCTTGTGCGACAGAAAATCCATTGTAATTGGCGTAAAAAGGCTCCGGTATGATTATTTCATCACCCTGGTCCATGATGCTTCCAATGGTGAAAAGAAGCGCTTCGCTCCCTCCCGTAGTCACAAGGATGTTATCTGCCTCAACTGCGATATGGTGTTTTTTATAATAGTGCGCTAACTTATTTCGGTAGGCTTCAGACCCTTCAGAGCGGCTATAAGCCAATACATTTAGCGTATTATTTTTAACAGCATTTAGGACTAATTCTGGCGTTTTAATATCTGGCTGGCCAATATTTAAATGGTAAACATGTACACCTTCAGATTTTGCTTGTTCTGAATAGGGTACTAGTTTTCGTATGGGTGAGGCGGGCATTTGGATCCCTTTATTTGATATTTTTGGCATTTTGAATTCTATCTACGTTCAAAGTACAAATTTATTTTAAAGTTTATTTATAATAAAATGGATTTCCAATTAATTGTCCAATTTATAAATAAAAAAAACACCTAATAAAAAGGTGTTTTTTTAATTAAATATTTTAGTATCATTTACTTTTCCACGACACTTTTTGTGGTAGGTTTTAAAACATTTGTTTTGCTGGGGTCAATCACATTTCCTTTAATTTTAAGGGCCACTGTTGGTGTATCCGCATTGGAAGTTACCGTAATAGTTTTTCGGATAGGGTTGACTCTTTTGGTGTCGTATTTAACCTGAATTTCACCATCTTCACCAGGAAGAATTGGCGCTTCGGGTTTTTTTGGAACAGTACAACCACAGCTAGACTTAACAGCACTGACGACTAGGGGTGCATTGCCAGTATTTTTAAACTTAAAAACACGAATACCATCGGCACCTTTTTCAATAGTCCCATAATCGATAACAGTGGTTTCAAATTCAATTTTGGCCATTTTTTCTTGAGCTGAAAGCGTCATTGTAAAGAAGCCGATAAGTAAGATTGCATATATNTTTTTCATGCTTGTGAATGTTTGTTGATTTGTAAATTTAAAGATTTTTTATTCAATCAAAAAATCTGACTGTATAATTGTAGTTTTTTTAATTTTAAAGCACGTAAAATATAAGTACTTTTGTGTACTTTAATACAAAAACCATTCCAATAGTATGAGTATTCCCTCTAAATACGATGCAGCTATAGTTGAGCAAAANTGGTATGANTATTGGATGAAACACAATTTTTTTCATTCAANGCCGGATGAAAGGATTCCCTATACCATTGTGATCCCCCCGCCAAATGTCACCGGTATTTTACACATGGGCCACATGCTTAATAATACCATACAAGATGTGCTCATCAGACGTGCGCGGTTGCAAGGTAAAAATGCGTGTTGGGTNCCGGGTACGGACCATGCTTCCATAGCAACGGAGGCCAAGGTGGTTGCAAAGCTTAAGGAAAAAGGGATTGATAAAAACGATTTGAGCCGTGAGGAGTTTTTGGCGCATGCTTGGGAATGGACTCACGAATATGGCGGTGTTATTTTAAATCAGCTCAAAAAGCTGGGTTGTTCTTGTGATTGGGATCGCACCAAGTTCACGCTAGACATAGATATGAGTGAATCTGTCATTTCTGTTTTTATTGACCTTTACAATAAAGGTTTGATTTATAGAGGATTCAGAATGGTTAATTGGGATCCACAAGCACAAACGACCCTGTCAGACGAAGAGGTAATTTACGAAGAGCGACAAGGCAATTTATACCATGTAACATACGCAATTCAAGGCAGCGATGAGCAGCTTACCATTGCCACCACGCGTCCTGAAACCATTTTAGGAGATTCAGCTATTTGTATCAACCCTAATGATGATCGATTCAAGCATTTAAAAGGGAAAAAAGCGATTGTTCCTATTTGCAATAGAGTTGTTCCAATTATTGAAGATGAATATGTCGANATAGAATTTGGTACAGGATGTTTAAAGGTAACCCCTGCCCACGACGAGAATGATAAAATNTTGGGTGATAAGCATGGCTTAGAAGTCATTGATATTTTTAACCCAGATGCCACTCTTAATAGTTACGGATTGCATTATGAAGGAAAGGATCGTTTTGTAGTGCGTAAAGAAATTTCAAAAGAATTAAAAGCCAAAGGCTGTCTGGTCAAAACGGAATCTCATTTGCACAAGGTGGGAACCTCTGAGCGTACCAAAGTGGTGATTGAGCCGCGGCTTTCTGACCAGTGGTTTTTGAAAATGGAAGGCTTGGCAAAACCTGCTATTGAAGCCGTTTTAGACACTGAAACCGTTAAATTATTTCCTAAAAAATTCAATAACACCTACCGCCATTGGATGGAGAACATTCGTGACTGGAATATTTCAAGACAGTTGTATTGGGGGCAACAAATACCTGCCTATTATTTCGGGGACGGAAAGGACGACTTCGTAGTAGCAGATTCCAAAGAAGCTGCGCTTGAACTGGTGCATAAAAAAANTCAAAATACCAACTTAAAAATTGAAAATTTAAGACAAGATTCCGATGTTTTAGACACTTGGTTTTCATCTTGGCTTTGGCCGATTTCTGTCTTTGATGGTATAAGAAATCCCAACAATGAAGAGATCAATTATTATTACCCAACCAATGATTTGGTTACTGGTCCAGATATTTTGTTTTTCTGGGTGGCCAGAATGATTGTTGCTGGTTTTGAATTTAGAGATGAAAAACCGTTTCAAAATGTTTATTTGACGGGATTGGTTCGAGATAAGGAACGTCGAAAAATGAGTAAATCTTTGGGCAATTCTCCGGATGCTTTAAAATTAATTGAAGATTTTGGAGCTGATGGNGTGCGCGTAGGACTCTTATTGAGTTCTGCTGCAGGNAATGATTTATTATTTGATGAAGCGCTCTGTCAACANGGAAAAGCATTTGGAAATAAAANTTGGAATGCTTTTCGACTTATTGATGGATGGGAAATTGCTGAAATAGATCAACCTGAACATGCGGCCATTGCATTGGAATGGTACGCCTCTAAATTTCAAAAAGTCTTATCTGAAATTGANGANCATTTTAGTAAATACCGTTTGAGTGATGCTTTGATGGCCATCTATAAACTTGTATGGGATGATTTTTGTTCTTGGCTGCTCGAAATGATCAAGCCCGATTATGGCGCACCTATCGATCAAAAAACACATGCCANTGTTGTGCGCTTGCTGGAAGAAAATTTGAAAATTTTACACCCCTTTATGCCATTTTTAACAGAAGAAATATGGCAATTCTTAAAAACACGCACCCCAAATCAAGCGCTTATTGTTTCTAGTTGGCCTGNATCAGCATCTTATGATACTTCTTTGTTGGAAGAATTTCATTTTGCTTCGGAGGTGATTTCTGGCATCCGAAATTTACGTAAACAAAAACAAATTCCATTCAAAACAACAGTTGAACTTCATGTGATCAATAAGGCCTCAAGTACTCAAAAATTTGATGGTTTAATTTCTAAGCTTGGCAATATTTCTAAAATTAATTATACAGATAGCTCGGTTGAAAAAGCATTTTCGTTTCGTGTACAGTCAAATGAGTACTTTCTAGTAGCTGATATAGCAATTGATTTAGAGGCTGAGGTTGCCAAGATCAAAGAAGAATTGAACTATACCAAAGGATTTTTAAAATCTGTCCAGAAAAAACTTTCNAATACGCGTTTTGTATCGAATGCTCCCGAGCAAGTGGTGGCCAGTGAAAAGAAAAAGGAAGCCGATGCCTTGGCAAAAATTCAAACCCTGGAGTCAAGCTTGAAAAATCTGACCTAAGTTTAAGTTCTGTAAAGTAAATATTTTTTTGCCAAATCTANATAACGTCTTTTGGCTTCGTCCTCAGAAATATTTTCAACCTGAAATAGTGCATTTGTTTTAAACGCATTGATAATGGCTTTGCTGCTACCGGGTCGGCTGTAATCATTGGTGGCTTTTTTGTAGTAAGCATAAAGCTTAAGCAAGGTATCCGCAGGAAATGGCTCATTGTGATCGTTAATGCTTTTAACGGCCATATCAAATTCAGTATCTAAATTACTTTGCTCCATTTTAAAGTTTTGCAATGACTGTCTCACCGCCTCTAACTTTTTGATTGAGTTTAATATCAAGTTTGGTACTCAAAGGTAAAAATAAATCTACTCTTGAACCAAATTTTATAAAACCAGCGTCATTTCCTTGAACCACATTTTGATCTTTCTTGGCATAATTAACAATGCGTCTTGCCAGAAATCCAGCAATTTGACGGTAGAGAACTTTACCAAATTTAGAATTTTCAACAACCACGGTTGTGCGTTCATTTTTTTCACTTGATTTGGGATGCCAAGCCACTAAATACTTTCCAGGATGGTATTTGCTAAAAAGCACTTTTCCTCCAATGGGGTAGCGTGTTGCATGTACATTGATTGGAGACATGAAAACACTTACTTGCAGACGCTTGTCCTTAAAATATTCGGATTCCTGTACTTCTTCTATAACAACGACTTTGCCATCTACNGGGGAAACAACATGAGCATCGTNAATTTGGGTATTGCGTTTGGGGTTTCTNAAAAATTGTAAAATTAAAATAAAAACAATGAGCAATCCAATTTGAAGTGTTTTGACCAGCCATGGAATCCCAATGAAATCTATTACCAAGAATAAACTTCCAACAATTATTAGACTTACAAAGATTATGGTATGTCCTTCTTTATGAAACATAATTTAATAGTCTTAAAAATAAATAAATAAAAGGCGCCACAAATATTGCACTGTCCAATCGGTCTAGTAATCCTCCGTGGCCAGGCATCAATGTGCCGCTATCCTTAACGNCTGCTTGACGCTTGTATTTGGATTCTATTAAGTCCCCAATGGTTCCAAAGATACTCACCAAAACACTCACAACAAGCCAGCTTGTAAATTGTAATTCGTTGGTGAATTTAAAAATAAAATAACTTCCTATGGCAGAAAAAAANACCCCACCTAAAAATCCTTCTANTGTTTTTTTGGGAGAAACACTTTCAAATAATTTTTGCCTNCCATAATTAGAGCCTACAAAATAAGCAAAGCTGTCATTGATCCAAATCAGGGNAAACATACCAATAATGATACTTGGATTGTAGGTTCCAAAATTAAAAGCAATTAATGTCAGGAAAACGATCCCTCCACTAATATAAAATGTAGTGTTGATGTATCGGTTTGTTAGCAGTTTTGGTAAACTTTTAGAAGAGAAAAGATCGCGGGTTAAAAACAATAAAACGAAAATATTGATAACGTGAAGTATTTGAGAAGCTTCATCAAGCCAAATAGAATTCCCAATCAGCATTTCCATAAAACCAAATGCAAATATAAGTGCTGTAAAAATGAGATAAGAAAGCCAATTTCTTTGCGCTATGAGTTTGTTGAATTCGTACAGGCAAAGAAATCCAAAAATCAACAAGAGCACCAAAAATGTAAATTTATTTTGTGCCGCTAAAACTAAAAGTATTGCGAACAAGCTCCCTGAAATGGCTCTTTTTGTTAATTTTTCCAAAGCGTGGTTATAAATCTTCTAATAAAATTAGATATAAGTTTTTTGTACTACTTCCATAGCTCATAAAATTGGTTTCATCATCAATTTTAAAATGCTTAATGGTTGTAATGTTTGAGGGGATTTTTTTCTTATTCTTGACCTTAATTCCTTGAAGTCCTTGCCCAATTGTTTCTACAATTTGGCTTGTACTCGCAAAGACAATGAAGTTTTTCGGTAATTCTTTTAGTTTTTTTTCTGCAATTTGGTTGGAAGAAATAAGCAAGGAACCATCGTTGGCAATTAAGTATTCACAAGTTGTAAATAGAAAGTATCCATCGTTTATGTTTTTTGTTGTTTGCCATTCAAAATTTTTAAACTTGTGTTTGAGTTTGGAATTTAAAATCAATGCTGTTTTTCCCTTCCAATTATTCTCTTCCAATATTTTTTGGAGAAATTCTTGCGCCTCTTCAAGTGACTCTGAGTAAAGAAATTTTCCACCATTTTGATTAAAATTGACGGTAAAGAGTTCGTCAACGGGGAGTTTTTTTTTGGGTAGATATTTATCGCTCTGGTCTTTTTCTGGAGTCTTTTTTTTATCTTTAAATTTGGCGCTAAATATTTTCCGAAATAGATTCATTTAGAAGAACGAGGTTTTATGGACTCTACATACCAAAGATAAAAAATTAAACAAAAAAAAGTTTAGATTAGTGTGAAAATTATGCTATTCTTCTTCCTCTGTTTTTTCTGCCTCANCTTCANCNTTAGNGGNTTNGTANGGACGTTTTCCAAAAATAGTTTCCAAGTTGTCTTTGAAAATCACTTCGTCTTTTAGCAGTACCTCCGCNAGTTCAATNAGCTTGTCNTTGTTGTCATTTAGCAATGCAATGGCACGTTGGTATTGTTCTTCAANTATATCCGATATTTCTTTGTCTATAAGTTCGGCTGTTTGCTCGCTGTATGGCTTGGTAAAACCATATTCATTTTGGCCGGATGAATCGTAATAGGTTAGGTTTCCAATTTTATCACTCA
The DNA here is from genome assembly GCA_002684355.1 of Formosa sp. Classification (GTDB taxonomy): domain Bacteria; phylum Bacteroidota; class Bacteroidia; order Flavobacteriales; family Flavobacteriaceae; genus UBA3537. The sequence continues at coordinate 4,048 of NYVA01000021.1, read as the reverse complement.
ACCCATAAACAGTAACCATGGCTCTAGCTTGTTTGGTAACTTTTTCTAGGTCACTCAATGCCCCGGTTGAAATTTTATTAAATATAACTTTTTCGGCGGCCCTACCTCCCAAGGCTGCACACATTTCGTCTAACATTTGTTCGGGTCTAACAATCAAACGTTCTTCAGGTAAATACCAAGCCGCTCCAAGTGAACGCCCTCTAGGAACAATGGTTACCTTTACCAGAGGCGCTGCATGTTCTAACATCCAGCTTACAGTGGCATGCCCCGCTTCGTGGAATGCAACTGCTTTTTTCTCATCTGGAGTGATAATCTTATTCTTTTTCTCGAGTCCACCAATGATACGATCCACAGCATCTAAAAAATCTTGTTTCTCAACTGCTTTCTTTTCATTTCTGGCTGCAATCAGAGCTGCTTCATTACAAACATTTGCGATATCTGCACCTGAAAATCCAGGGGTTTGCTTGGACAGAAAATCAGTGTCTAAATCCTTAGATTTTTTTAGGGGTTTTAGGTGAACCTCAAATATTTCTTTGCGCTCGCGAATGTCTGGTAAGTCAACATATATTTGACGATCAAATCGACCTGCACGCATTAATGCTTTGTCCAAAACATCGGCACGGTTGGTGGCCGCCAACACAATTACATTGGAGTTAGAACCAAAACCATCCATTTCTGTTAAAAGTTGATTTAATGTATTTTCCCGTTCATCATTTGAACCTGAAAAATTACTTTTACCTCTAGCGCGGCCAATGGCATCGATTTCATCAATAAAAATAATTGCAGGTGATTTTTCTTTGGCTTGCTTGAACAGATCCCGAACTCTTGAAGCACCAACTCCAACAAACATTTCTACAAAATCAGAACCAGAGAGTGAGAAAAAAGGCGCTTTTGCTTCTCCAGCAACTGCTTTGGCCAATAATGTTTTTCCAGTACCCGGAGGCCCAACAAGCAATGCGCCTTTTGGAATTTTTCCACCAAGGGCTGTATATTTTTCTGGGTTTTTGAGGAAATCTACAATTTCTTGAACCTCTTCTTTGGCACCTTCCAGGCCAGCAACATCTTCAAATGTAGTTTTAGTTTCAAGTTTTTGATCAAAAAGTTTTGCTTTAGATTTCCCGATATTAAAAATCTGACCACCACCGCCNGGTCCACCGCCTCCAGACATTCTGCGCATGATAAATATCCATACGGCAATGATAAGAATGAAAGGTACGATTGAAAGTAGTACGTCTCCAAAGGCATTAGTTTCCGTTTTAAAGTTTAGTTCGGTACGGAGGTTTTCTTCAGCAATGGTGTCTTCAAGTTGTTTTTGAAACAACTGCACGTCTCCAAATTCAAAGGCATAGTTTGGTGCTTTTCCAAGAGGNATAATTTGCTGTGNTTGTGATTTTCTGTGTATTTCTTTTTTGGAAGCATTGTCCGTAAGATAAACTAGGGCTTCACGTTTGTTTACAATTTCAACTTTNTTAACATCTCCATCTCTNAGAAATTTAAAAAANTTAGAGGGTGTTGTGGTGATCCCATTAGAAGCNCCNATCCCCCCAGAAAATAAATTGAAAATTAAAAAAACACCNATGACAATGCCATATACCCAGTANNCGTTGAACTTAAAATTATTTTGTTTTTTATCCTTTGACATATAAATGTTTTAATAACGTGTTTCTATTTCTGTGATATTTGCATCGCCCCACAGATTTTCTATATCGTAATATGCGCGTTTGTGTTTTTGAAATACATGAACCACAATGTTTACATAATCCATTAATACCCACTCCGCATTTTCAGTGCCTTCAATTTGATAGGGCTTTTCATGGATACTTTTACTGACANTTTTTTGGATTGAGCTGNTTATCGCGTTCACTTGCGTNTTGGAGTTTCCGTCGCAAATNATAAAATAATCACAGANTGTATTTTCAATGTTTCTTAAATCTAGCAAGGCAATATTTTCNCCTTTTATATCCTCCATACCCTTAATTATTAANGATATAAGTTCGTCGGGGCTAGATGTATTTTTTNTCATATATTCGTATTACAATGCAAATTTATTATTTTTTTAAGTCTAAAACACGATTTATTATCTTAATTAAATTATAATTTAACTNAAANACCCANATGCAAATTATCAAACTCAATGCCATTGATTCCACAAATCGTTATTTGGCAGATTNNGTTTCGAANATTCCATTGAAAGATTATGCAGTGGTTATGGCTCAATACCAAAGTGCAGGCCAAGGTCAGCGCGGCTCAAATTGGCAATCTGAAAAGGGTAAGAATNTAATAATCAGTATTTTAAAAAAAAATATTAAAACAAAAGTGCAGNACCAATTTGAAATTAANATGCGTNTTTCTATGGCTNTTTTAATCNCCTTAAANACATTTGGCATTCCAAACCTTTCTGTAAAATGGCCAAACGACATTTTGTCAGACAANAAAAAAATTTCAGGTGTTTTGATTCAGCTANTTNNAAAAAANNAAANAATTAANCAAGCCATTATTGGTATTGGANTCAATGTCAACCAAACGCATTTCAACAACTTACCCCAAGCNTCTTCAATGAAATCTATTACGGGNACAGCTTTTGATATTGAGGCATTGACNACGGAACTNATGNCACAACTTAAACATTATTTTGATGTTNCAAACANGGATAAATTGATGNCTGAATATGAAAGTGTATTGTTTAGAAAAAATAAGCCATCANCTTTNGTNAACNNNCAAGGGGTGTCCTTNNTGGGCACCATTCAAGGGGTTTCCAAAAGNGGAATGTTGCGTGTTAAGTCTGAAAAAGNAATTGAAGAATTTGATTTGAAATCCATTCAAATGNTTTATTGAATCGATTTTGGAATGTTTGTNGCCAAGGTTTCTATAAANTTTGAAATNGGNCCCTTNATCATCATGGCCATCATGGGGTTAAAGTCTCCAGTAAAAGACANTTGNACTTCGGTTTTATTNGCTTCAATANTTNNGATNTTGGCTTTTAGANTGAAGTCTAATTTTCCGCCTGCAGCCCCCAAAACAATGCTGATAGGCGCTTCTTCTGATTTTTTTTGAAGGATAATTTCAGGCATGCCAGTGANTGCGAAAATAAACTTGTCTTTTTCTAANAGTTCAAATTTGCTGATGTTTTCAGGCATTAATNCCTNAAAGTTNTTCACATTGCTCAGAAAATCAAAAACTTCATTAGCCGATTTNGNTAGGCTGATTTTTNGNGATTCTAAATTCATATTTTTATTTTATATCCCATTCCGATGGATTTGAATTCCANTGGGATAGTACNTTCAATTCTTTATCNTTTATAAANCCTGTATCAAGNGCTTGCTCCAACAACGCTTCGTAATTACTCANTGTGTGAAGTTCTATATTTTTCTCTGCNAAATTNGTTTTTGAANGCTCAAAACCATAGGTAAAAATAGCNGCCATTCCTTTGACATTAACCGANGCANTTTTCAATGCTTCNACGGCATNNAGACTGCTTTTCCCAGTACTGATGAGGTCTTCTACCACAACGACGCTTTGTCCTTTTTCTAAACGACCTTCNATTTGATTCTNACGCCCATGCTTTTTGGCTTNTGGTCTTACATAAACAAAAGGCAGTCCTAAATCATCGGCGACNATAGCACCAATNCCAATGGCCCCCGTGGCGACTCCCGCAATCACATCCGGCTTNCCATAAAGATTTTCTATGTTTTTGGCGAGTTCACTTTTGATGTAATTTCGAATTGTTGGATAGGACAGTACCAGTCTATTGTCACAGTATATGGGCGATTTCCAACCAGATGCCCAGGTGAATGGCGCGTTTGGGCTTAATTTAATGGCGTTGATATGAAGTAAAACTTCAGCGGTCTTTTTAGCAGTATTTTTATTAAAAATCATAGCTCAAAATTATTAAAAAATACTACATTTACTTTGTATTAATTTGTTTTTAATTAACAATGCAGAAAATTTTTGTTGGTAATAAACCAATAATTTTAACCACTCAGGTTGAAAAAGAGACGGATTTTAAAAATCTTTTAATCGATTCTGTCAGTATTGAAAAAATTCTTTC
>NYVA01000020.1 GCA_002684355.1 Formosa sp. | reverse complement strand
ACCCCAATTGAATGAAGGCATCACAAAAGTCAAATGGATAGGACCTAAAAAACTTAAAAAAGTCAAGAAAAACATCTATGCCAATATTGAATCGCTTATTTAAATAATTAAGGCTTCAATATTGTTTATAATCTTATTTAATGCCTTGTTTTTCCGGTTTAATTTTAATTCATGATGAGGAAATTTATTCGCAAGCGCGCTGTAAACACAAAAAATGATATTTTTTGTGTCTTGACTGTTTCTTTGGCTTTTGCCTTTGAAAATGGGCATTCATATAGCTTATAAAAAATTGTTTTTAACAGCAACAGGCACTAAATTTTCGTAAGCCCCTTTGTAGTGTATAATTTCTCGTACAATTGTTGATGAAATAAAAGAAGTTTCCACAGAAGTTAGTAAGAAAATAGTTTCAATTTCACCGACTTTTAGATTGGTTTGGGCTATGGCTTTTTCAAATTCAAAGTCTCCAGGATTTCTAAGACCTCTCAAAATAAAGTTAGCCTCAATTTCTTTACAGAAATCGGTGGTTAGGCCCGAATAAGTCATGACTTTTATTTTGGGNTTTTTTNTAAAAGTTAATTCAATAAAACTCTTGCGTTCTTCAATGGAAAACATGTATTTTTTAGCAGAATTTTCTCCAATCGCTACAATNACTTCGTCAAAAAGAGCTACCCCTCTGTTGATAATGTCGCAATGTCCCAAAGTGATTGGGTCAAAAGATCCAGGAAATATAGCACGTTTCATGTTGTAAAGTTAATCATTTTTAGCAACTGCCATTTCAATGGCATTGCTAAAAAGTTCTGAAAGGCTTATGCCAGCACAAGCCGCTTGTTTTGGAAGAATACTCTCTTTGGTTAGTCCAGGAACTGTGTTCATCTCTATGAAATAGGGAACATCTCCTTTAAAAATAAATTCACTTCTCGAAAAGCCTTTCATCTTCAAGATTTCGTAGATGGATTTCGCCATCTCTCTCACATTTTTTTCTTGAACTTNAGAAATACGCGCAGGTGTGATTTCATCAGATTTTCCAAGGTATTTGGCTTCATAATCGAAGAAATCATTTTCTGAGATGATTTCAGTGATTGGCAATACGATTAACTTTCCTTTATAATTTAAAACCCCAACAGTGACTTCAGTGCCTTCTATAAATGCTTCAATAATAAGGTCATCGTCTTGTTCAAAAGCGGTGTCTATGGCCGCCTGCAGTTTTTCTATTTTATGAACCTTGGTCACACCAAAACTACTGCCTGATCGGTTGGCTTTGACAAAACAAGGTAAACCTACACGATTAATAATTTCTTTGGTGTGAACCGTGTCTTTTTTGTTTAGTGGATAAGAGACAGCCGTTGGTATTTCATAAGCTTTCAGTACATTAAGGCAGTCTCGTTTATTAAAGGTTAAGGCCGCTTGGTACATGTCACAGCTTGTATGCGGAAGTTTCAAAAGATCAAAGTAAGCCTGCATAAACCCATCTTCTCCTGGCGCCCCGTGAATGGCATTAAATACACAGTCAAAATGAATGATTTGATCTTCCGTTTGTACAGAAAAATCACTTATATTTACAAGGAATTCTTTATTTTCTGCATCCACATAAACCCATTTATCTTTTCTGATGTGAATGCAATAAGCATTGTATAAATCTTTCGGCAGGTGTTCGAAAACAACCTCTCCGCTTTTAAGTGAAATTCCATATTCACTTGAAAACCCACCCATAATGATGGCAATATTTTGTTTCATGCTTATAATTTATTTTGTAAAAATATCACTTTTTTATAGACCCTGTTTTTAATTTTCAAATATAACCTTGTCAAACTAAAATAATTGGCTTAATTTCTCTCAAAAAAATGTTTAGCTTTGCTAAAATTGTGCCCATGAATTTTATTCGATTTTTGTTTAGTAGATCTTTAATAAAACAGCTTATTATGGCCTTAGTTGCCGTTCTATTAATTTCCTTTTTCACTTTAAAATGGTTGAAATATTACACCAATCACGGTACATTTGTTGAAGTCCCGAGCCTGTTGGGTATGTCCTTTAATGATGCCGATAAAACCCTTAAAAGTTTTGAATTGGTGGGTCATGTACAAGATTCTTCCAATTACAATCCAATATACCCCTCTGGGGCAGTAATTGAACAAGAACCCATCGCTGGCTCTAAAGTCAAAGAAACTAGGAAAATATACCTGATTTTAAATCCTTCAGATTACAAAAATATTCGACTCCCCGACGTCATTCGCAGTACTTTACGACAAACAAAACCTACTCTAGAGGTTTTGGGTTTTAAAATTGGTACGCTAATCTATGAGGATGATTTGGGTAAAGACGAGGTTTTGGAAATGCGGTACAAAGGCAAAAAAGTTAATCCTGGAGATTTGCTAAAAAAAACATCTGAGATAGATCTTGTTTTAGGCAACGGAATTCGTAAGTTAAATTAATGGAATATTCTCATGATCATTTAGATCCGCAAAACGCTCTTTTCGAGCATTTTTCTTTTGCAGTTGACAAAGGCCAACAACCTTTGCGCATTGATAAATACTTGATTAATTTTGTAGAAAATGCAACTAGAAATAAAATTCAATCGGCTGCAAAATCAGGTCATATTTTTGTGAATGAGGTCGCAGTTAAATCCAACTACAAAGTCAAACCAGAGGATCGAATTCGCGTTATGTTTGCACATCCCCCTCATGAAAACCTTTTGGTAGCTGAAAACATACCAATAGATGTTATTTATGAAGACGATTCCTTGCTCGTAGTCAATAAACCAGCAGGAATGGTCGTCCATCCTGGTCATGGCAATTATTCAGAAACCCTAATTAATGCCTTGCTTTATCATTTCGACAATTTACCCAACAACAGCAGCAACCGCCCAGGATTGGTTCACCGCATTGATAAAGATACCAGCGGACTTTTGGTCGTTGCTAAAAATGAACATGCCATGGCCCATCTGTCGGCTCAATTCAAGGCCAAAACCAGCAATCGTTCTTATATTTCTTTGGTTTGGGGAAATATTGAAAACGATAAAGGATCGATTGAAGGAAACATAGGAAGACATCCAAAAAACAGGCTTCAAAACAGCGTATTTTTAGACGAAGACGCCCATAAGGGAAAGCCAGCAGTTACGCATTTCGAAGTTTTAGAACGTTTTGGATATGTAACTCTAGTAAGATGTACCCTTGAAACAGGCCGTACTCACCAAATTCGCGTTCATATGAAACACATTGGGCACACCCTTTTTAATGACGAGCGCTACGGCGGTGATAAGATATTAAAAGGAACGACTTTTACAAAATACAAGCAGTTTGTTGACAATTGCTTTAAAGTACTTCCAAGGCAAGCCTTGCACGCTAAGACATTGGGTTTTGTACATCCAACGAATAATGAATGGCTTTTATTCTCTTGTGATATGCCAGAAGACATGAGCCATTGCATTGAAAAATGGCGGGGNTATTCCAAGCATACTCATTAGGATTGCATTGATTTTTTTAATGACTGTATCAAAAATATTGAGTGCTAAGTTTTTTTAATTTTGAATTTTGTTGGTATTTTTGAATTTAAATATAATTTTTTATGAAAGTTGTTATATCGCCCGCCAAGTCACTAAATTTTGAGAGTGATTTGCCAACAGACTTCAGTTCAGAAGGCTCTTTTATAAGGGAAGCCCGAGAACTCAACGCACTTTTAAAGGATAAATCTCCCAAGGTACTTTCTGAACTCATGCATATTTCCCCAAAACTCAGCAGTCTTAATTATGAGCGCAACCAAGCTTGGAGCCATCTTTTTAACGCTAAAAATGCCCGCCAAGCAATCTACGCTTTTAGTGGTGATGTGTACCGTGGTTTGGATGCCTACAGCATTTCAGAAGATAAATTAGAGCGATTGCAAAATACAGTTCGTATCATTTCAGGGCTATATGGTTTGTTAAAACCGATGGATTTGATCCAAGCATATCGTTTGGAAATGGGGACTAAGCTTCCTGTGGGCAAACACAAGAATCTCTATGAATTCTGGCGTCAAAAAGTAACATCTTTCCTAAACGAAGAAATGACACAAAATGAATTGTTGGTCAATCTTGCAAGTCAAGAATATTTTAAAGCCATTGACACCAAAGTTCTCAAAGCGCATTTAATTCACATTGACTTTAAAGAATTTAAAAACGGTCAACACAAAACCATTGCTATTTTTTCTAAATTGGCTCGGGGACTTATGACGCGCCATATTGTGGAAACCAAGGCGGAAACAATTGAAGCTCTAAAAACTTTTAATGTAGAGCGCTACGCTTTTGATGCCAATCTTTCTACTGAAAACAAATTAGTTTTTACCCGCTAGAGATTAAAACGTACTGGGATTTCTCAAGTTACTTTCTTGTTTTCCTCAACAAAATCTCCGTGATTGATAAGCCGGTTTAATAGTAGTTTCATTTTATGAATTGATCCAGTTTTTTAATATTTTTTTCCCATCTGGGGTAAGAACAGACTCGGGATGAAATTGTACGCCTTTGACATCTAATTCCTTATGTCGAATTGCCATAATTTGACCATTTTCATCTATTGATGTAATATCAAAACAATCTGGAAGATCATCTTCAACAATCCAAGAATGGTAGCGTCCCACTTCAATCNCGGGGCCTAAGTCTTTAAATAATAATTCCTTTTTTGAATTTACTTTCACCTTGGATTGAATCCCGTGGTAAACGGTGCTCAAATTTTTAAGTTTTGCTCCAAAGACCTCTCCAATGGCTTGCATGCCCAAACAAACGCCTAGAATACTTTTGGTTTTGGCATATTTTTTAATAATAGATTTTAGCAATCCTGCTTCATCGGGAATTCCAGGGCCTGGTGACAATACAATTTTATTAAAAGCTGCCACAGCCTCTAATTCAATTTGATCATTTCTTGCAACCGTCACCTTACAATCTAAATCTTCCAAATAATGAACTAGATTATAAGTGAAGCTGTCGTAATTATCAATGACTAAAATATGTTTCATTTTAAATTGTTTCTGCACGTTTGATTGTTTTGGTAAACGTTGCTAATTTATAGCATACTTTTTGTAATTCATTTTTAGCTATTGATTTTGAGAACATACCTGCGCTTCTTGCAATTTTTAGCTAAATGCTCACTGTTGATAACGCATCTGCCAGTATTTTCTTCAAATGTGTTTTGATTTATATGTTTTTATCATAAAAAAGGCTTGTCGTGATGACAAGCCTTGATAAAATTTTATAAAAGGAGTAATCACGATAATTAAAATCGATTTGTCCANAAGCATTTATTTTGTTAGTAATTATTCACTTGGATTAAGGCTATAAATCTTTTTTTAGTCTGCCATTTTTTTTCTTTTTTTAAAATTCAAGTTTAACCTTCAAATCAAATTCATCATAAATTGCCTTGTCCTTAAGAATATTACCCAAGCTGGCAGATTTATAAGTAATATTGAATTTGGTGCGATCAATTTTTAAATTAGNCGTGGCCGAATTTTCAGAAACCGTCATATTAAATGAAATTTCCTTAGTGATTCCTTTGATTGTTAAATCTGCTATTATCAAATAACTGTTGCCATTAGGTTTTACATCCTTAAAAGTCATGGCCGCTGTTTTGTGTTTGTCAACATCAAAAAAATCTTCATTTTTCAGATGTCCATCTAAACGGTTCTTGGCGCCGCCTTGAAGGTCTGTGGTGTTAATGGTAGTCATATCAATGATAAAATTCCCACCTGTAAGTGTTTCATTTTCAAAAAGGAGTACGCCTTCAGTGAGCGTGATAGTCCCTTCGTGTTGCCCTGTTAATTTATACCCCGTCCAAATTATAACGCTGGTTTCGGCATTTACTTTTTTTGTGATTTTTTGTGTAAATCCTAAAAATGTCAAGGCAAATACGGATATAATAAATATTTTAATAGATTTCATAAGTGCTTATTTTGTTTAACAAAGATGTAAATTTAGATTCAAAAATTGTAATTTTGAAACTAAACTTTTGTTAAAATTTAAGTAAAAACAGTTCCAATGAAAAATCTATCACAGAAAGAATGGGTCGAGGCTTTGTCACAACAGCAAAAGGCTAAGATTTTGGATGTGCGAACCTCACCTGAAGTCGAAGAAGGTAAAATTCCTGAAGCCATAAACTTAGATATTTTAAATCCTCAAGAATTCATGGATGGGATTGAACAATTAGACAAATCATTTCACTATTTTGTGTATTGTAGGGCAGGAAGTCGCAGTGCACAAGCTTGTGCTGTAATGCAACAGTTAGGATTTGACTTTACCTACAACCTCAAGGGAGGTTTTTCTGAATGGAATGGTGTGGTTGAATATTAAACAATAGAGTGCAATGAAAAACATTTTTTTAATCTGGATTTTATGCTGTGGAATTCTTTTTAATTGCATAAAATTAAAAACTTCAGTCTTAATTTCAGCTGAACAAATGTTGGAGCTTGTCAAATTAGAAGAGGTTCAATTGATTGATGTGAGAACCTCTGCAGAATTCGCAGATGGACATATAGAAAATGCTAAAAATATTGATTTTTATAGTGCTAACTTTGATTTGCAAATAGACGCTTTGGACAAATCAATACCAGTCATTTTGTATTGTAAATCTGGGCGTAGAAGTGCCAAATGTATTTCAAGATTAAACACGAAAGACTTTAAAGCTATTTACGATCTACAAGGCGGTATCAGCCTTTGGGAATTTGAAGGAAGGCAAATTTACAACTAAATCTACTGCCACAAAGGACTTGGATATTTTCCAGTCTCAGCAAGATGTTTGAGGGTTTCTACAGCAATGTCTTTATCTTTGTAGTAGGTGACCCCAAACCAATCACTGGCCGCATTTATAACTTCAACAGAAATGGATCCGTTTTCCATCATTTCTTGGGCAACGAAAGGAAGGTAGATTTCATTTTTTTCATGATTTTCAGCTTGGGCTAAAAATAATTCAAAATAACGTTTTGTATATTCAAATATCTTTGGC
>NYVA01000019.1 GCA_002684355.1 Formosa sp. | reverse complement strand
AAAAAATTCGGCCTGGCAATAAAATAGATGTTAGCTTGCAGAAAATGGGTTACAGAAACATTGAGCCCACTGCCAAGGCATTGCTAGACTTAATAACTGATCACAACGGATTTTTGAATGTCACTGACAAATCAGCGCCAGAAGCCATCAGGTCGGTTGCTCAAATGAGTAAGAAGAGTTTTAAAAAAGCAGTAGGCGCCTTGTACAAAAAGCGACTCATACGCCTGGAATCTGATGGAATTCATTTAAAATAAAGCTATGACTGCTATCAACTGGAAAACAGCCCTTGATTTTGAAGATATTACATACAACAAATGTGAAGGTGTCGCACGGATTGCTTTTAATAGACCGGATGTTCGCAATGCTTTCAGACCCCAAACAACCTCAGAGCTATTAAAAGCTTTTCAAGACGCCAATGAAGACACTTCCATAGGGGTCGTTTTGTTAAGTGCTGAAGGTCCTTCATCTAAAGATGGTATATATTCCTTTTGCAGTGGTGGAGATCAAAAATCAAGAGGGGATGAGGGCTATGTCGGTAAAGATGGATACCAACGTTTAAACATATTAGAAGTCCAACGCTTGATTCGCTTTATGCCCAAGGCTGTTATTTCAGTCGTTCCTGGTTGGGCTGTTGGAGGCGGCCACAGCTTACATGTTGTTTGCGATTTAACACTTGCAAGTAAAGAACACGCCATTTTTAAGCAAACAGATGCCGATGTGACCAGTTTTGACGGTGGTTACGGGTCAGCCTATTTGGCCAAAATGGTCGGTCAAAAGAAAGCTCGAGAAATATTCTTTTTAGGTAGAAATTACAGTGCGCAAGAGGCCTATGAAATGGGCATGGTCAATGCAGTCATTCCGCATGCAGATTTAGAAGCTACCGCTTTTGAATGGGCGCAAGAAATTTTACAAAAATCACCAATTTCCATTAAAATGCTAAAGTTTGCCATGAATCTAACGGATGATGGTATGGTTGGGCAACAAGTTTTTGCTGGTGAAGCCACGCGATTGGCTTATATGACAGAAGAGGCTGAAGAAGGACGCGATGCGTTTTTGGAAAAGCGGCCTCCCAATTTTAATAAAAAATGGATCCCCTAAGATGGCAACTTTAAAAACTTGGATATCGGCTTCACGGCTTAGGACGCTACCACTCTCTATTTCTGGTGCATTGGTTGGGTCAAGCTACGCTTATTTTTTAGGTTTTTTTGACGGTTTGATTTTTACACTGATTATTTTAACCACCTTAAGCTTTCAAATATTGTCCAATTTGGCAAATGATTATGGAGATGGCATCAAAGGCACNGACAACCAATCTCGTATTGGCCCTGAAAGGGCAATACAGAGCGGTGTAGTCACGCCAAAGCAAATGCGGCTTGCAGTTATTTTAAACGCGCTTATTAGCACTGGTTTGGCCATCGCATTGATCTGGGTTTCTTTTGGCTTTGAGCAGTTTATTACTTCCACAGTCTTTGTAATCTTGGGAGGGCTTTCAATCTGGGCAGCAATTTCTTATACTGTTGGGGATGCTGCTTATGGCTATAGAGCCCTGGGAGATTTGATGGTATTTTTGTTTTTTGGATTATTGAGTGTTTTTGGCACGTTTTTTTTATTTTCAAAGCAAATTGANATTCGACTCTTATTGCCTGCCTCCTCAGTTGGACTTTTAAGTGCCGCTGTTTTGAATCTAAACAACATGCGAGATTTAGAGTCTGATAAAAAATCATATAAATACACCCTTGCAGGCTATATGGGGCGTAAAAATTCTAAGGTATACCATTTTTCATTGATTTTATCGGCGATTACGCTCATGATTGTTTTTCAAATTATCATGTCTTTTTCCTATTTAATGCTTTTCACTTGGGTTGCTTTTGCGCCTTTATTGATACACTTAAAAATTATCTACAGCATCAAAAATCCAAAGCGATTTGACCCCCATCTCAAGTTGGTGGCCTTNTCAACATTTGCAATGTCTCTATTGTTTGCTTCCATATTGGTGATTGAACAATTGCAACAACTTCTCTAACGTGCAATGAAGGCTATATTTTTTAAATACCAACTGCAATTTAAACAAGCCAGTGGTACCTCCAGAGGGGTGCTAACCTCTAAGGATACATGGTTTCTTAAAATTCAAGATGCCAATCAAATGGGTATTGGCGAATGTGGCATGTTCAGAGGTTTGAGCTGTGATGACCGGCCTGACTTTGATAATAAATTAGACTGGGTTTGTAAAAACATCCAATTGGGGTTAGATGCTCTATTGGATGAATTGTCAGAATTCCCAGCTATTCAATTTGGTCTAGAAACCGCCTTTTTAGATTTTAATTCCAATAAATCCTTTGTTTTATTTCCTTCAAAATTCACAGAAGGGCAAGCTGAAATCCCAATCAATGGTTTGGTTTGGATGGGAAATACGGATTTTATGAAATCTCAAATTTATTCAAAACTTGCTTCTGGTTTTGATTGTATAAAGATTAAGATTGGCGCCCTTGATTTTNATACAGAATTCAAACTACTTGAGTCCATCAGAAAAGAATATGACGCCAATACAATAGAAATTCGAGTTGATGCCAATGGCGCTTTTTCAACGAATGAAGCTCTAGAAAAATTAAAACGTCTTTCTGATTTACAACTACATTCCATAGAACAACCCATAGCCTCAGGCCAAATTGAAGCCATGGCTGAGCTTTGTGCAAATTCACCCTTGCCAATTGCATTGGATGAAGAATTAATTGGGATTAATGATGTAACAAAACGTAATTATTTGCTACAAACTATAAATCCCCAATACATCATACTTAAACCAACACTTGTTGGTGGTTTTTCTGGCAGTCAGTCCTGGATTGATTTGGCAGAATCTCTTTCAGTAGGATGGTGGGTAACAAGTGCATTAGAAAGTAATGTTGGTTTAAATGCCATTGCACAATGGACTTACCAATTAAACGTACAACGTCCGCAAGGACTGGGCACTGGAGCCTTGTTTACCAATAACTTGGTCTCACCCTTAAAAATAATAAACGGTAGGTTGGCTTACGAACCTTCAAATAAATGGAAATTAAATTTTTAAATTATGTATATAAAACAGGCTTTTAAAATAGAAAATGATTGGTGGCTTTATATTGTTGGATTTCTCATTGTTGTTGTAGGAATTGTTTTGGGTCAAATTCCATTGACCATTGCAATTGTTATGGAATCACTTGGAAACGACTCAGTAGCTGCTATTAATGATCCTTATGAATTAATGGGGATATTAGATTCAAATTTAAATTTATTTTTAATGCTATTGACTTATGTAGGAGGCTTGGTAGCAGTGTTTTTTACTGTGAAAGTTATACACAAACAAAGCTTGGTCAGTTTAACCACTTCTAGAGAAAAAATTGATTGGTCTCGTTTTTGGTTTGCATTTATATTTTGGGGTGCCATTACCATTGGTTTTATTGGAATAGAATATTTGTCAAATCCAGATAATTATGAGTTTAATTTTCAATTGGTTCCCTTTTTAATTCTTGTCTTGATTGCCGTTCTCTTAATTCCTTTGCAAACGAGTTTTGAAGAGTATTTGTTTAGAGGCTATTGGATGCAAGGTCTGGGTATTTTGGCAAATAACCGTTGGGTCCCATTGGTAATAACATCGGTAATCTTTGGTGCAATGCATTTGGCCAATCCCGAAATTGAAAAGTTAGGCTACATCCTTTTGGTTCATTACATTGGAACCGGTTTTTTACTGGGTATTATGACATTGATGGACGAAGGTTTGGAACTTGCTTTAGGATTTCATGCTGCTAATAATTTAGTCACTTCGTTATTAATCACTGCTGATTGGACTGCTTTTCAAACCAATTCTATATTTAAAGATATCTCCGAGCCAACAATGGCTGGTTTTGAAGTATTTATCCCTGTTTTTATCGTTTACCCTGTAGTTTTATACGTATTTTCAAAAAAATACAATTGGTCTGATTGGAAAGAAAAATTATTTGGTAAGTTAGTCAATGATTAATTACCGTTCATTTGGAATACACGCCTAATCATAATACACCCCATAAGTCCTTTGAGATCAATGGTCGACGCTATAATGCTAAATCCATAAAAATCTTAGCATTCAATCATGTGGCCAATGGTTCACAAAATGAAATTCAACTTGGAAACTTCATTCTCGAATGGGTAAACGATATTGATTTTATTGCCATACAAACATCCGGAACTACATCAGTTCCAAAAATGATTCGTCTTTCAAAAACTTCTTTTATCAATTCTGCGAAAGCAACAGCCGCTTATTTTGGATTAGTTGCAGGAGATTCAGCACTTTGTTGTTTGCCGTTTTCTTTTATTGCAGGTAAAATGATGTTTGTTCGCGCTTGGGTTTTAGGTTTAAAATTAGATGTTATTGAGCCTTCGTCATATCCCTTGGAGCGATTGTCTGAAAAGTTTTATGATTTTTCAGCCATGGTACCCTTACAACTTCAAAATTCAATTTCAAAAATCAATCAAATCAAAACCCTTTTGTTAGGAGGTGCTAGTGTACCAGAGGCATTGGTTTTCAAACTAAAGGGGCACACCACATCTGTATTTGAAACCTTTGGGATGACCGAAACTGTGAGTCATATTGCGGCTAAGAACTTGTCGTTGGGAGAATCTTTTTTCGAGATCTTACCAGGAATCGAAGTCACTCAGGACGAGCGCGACTGTCTTGTCGTTTCAGCACCCCAACTTAGCAATGAAACATTAACCACTAACGATGTGGTTTCAATTGTTTCGGACACTGCTTTTAAATGGTTGGGACGCTATGATAATGTCATCAATTCGGGCGGTGTGAAAATTCATCCAGAACGGCTTGAGAAACAACTTCAAAAACAACTTAAAGTTCGGTTTTTTATTGCAGCTTTAACGGATGAAACCCTCGGCCAAAAGGTGGTATTGATTATTGAAGGGGAAGTAAAGGAATTAAAGCTTGATTGGCATCAAATAGATCCCATAAAACGCCCCAAAAACATTTATTTCGTTCCTGTTTTTACAGAAACAAGCTCCGGAAAAATACAGCGTCAAAAAACTTTAGAGTTATTAAACTTGAATCAGTCCTAAATTGAAATCTTTTTCAATTGGAGCGTGATTGGCTGCCTCAATACCCATACTGATCCAGTTGCGTGTTTCCAACGGATCAATTACTGCATCGGTCCAAAGTCGGGCGGCTGCATAGTAGGGGGAGGCCTGCGCATCGTATTTTTCCTTGATATTGGAAAGCAATTCAGCTTCTTGTTGTTCTGTGATTTTTTGGCCTTGTTTTTTGAGAGCAGCAGTTTCAATTTGTAATAAAACTTTAGAAGCACTATTGCCACTCATTACCGCAAGTTCAGCACTTGGCCATGCGACAATCAGTCTTGGATCATAAGCCTTGCCGCACATGGCGTAATTTCCAGCCCCGTAACTATTTCCAATGATCACAGTAAATTTAGGTACCACGGAGTTGCTGACGGCATTGACCATCTTGGCGCCGTCTTTGATGATGCCACTGTGTTCACTTTTACTGCCCACCATAAATCCGGTTACGTCTTGTAAAAACACCAGTGGAATTTTTTTCTGATTACAATTCGCTATAAAACGGGTTGCCTTATCAGCACTGTCGTTGTAAATGACCCCACCAAATTGCATTTCACCACTTTTAGTTTTTACCAACTTACGTTGATTTGCAACAATACCAACGGCCCAACCATCGATGCGTGCATAAGCTGTGATGATTGTTTTGCCATAGCCTGCTTTGTATTCTTCAAATTCAGACTTATCAACCAAGCGTTTGATAATTTCATAGGTATCGTACTGGTCTGCTCTAGATTGGGGAAGAATCCCAAATATAGCGTCTGGGTTCTCTTTAGGCTTAACCCCCTTTACTCTATTGAATCCTGCAGTTTGAGGTGCTCCAATTTTTGCCATAATGGCTTTTATTTTATCCAGCGCATCTTTATCATTTTTGGCTTTGTAATCTGTAACGCCACTAATTTCACAATGGGTAGTGGCACCTCCAAGTGTTTCATTGTCAATATTTTCTCCTATGGCTGCCTTGACCAAATAACTGCCTGCAAGAAAAATACTGGCTGTTTTATCCACAATGATAGCCTCATCACTCATAATAGGTAAATAGGCCCCTCCAGCTACGCAACTGCCCATAATGGCTGAAATTTGTGTAATGCCCATACTACTCATTTGGGCATTGTTTCTAAATATACGTCCAAAATGCTCTTTATCAGGAAATATTTCGTCTTGCATAGGTAAATAAACGCCTGCAGAGTCCACTAGGTAAAGTATGGGAAGTTTATTCTCAATGGCAATTTCTTGGGCTCTCAAATTCTTTTTAGCTGTAATGGGAAACCAGGCCCCTGCTTTTACAGTGGCATCATTGGCGACAATAACACATAGGCGTCTTGAGACGTAACCTATTTTAACAACCACCCCTGCTGAGGGACAGCCACCGTGTTTGTCGTACATACCGTCACCAGCAAAAGCCCCTATCTCCAAGGCTTTAGACTTAGAATCTAAAAGATAGTCAATACGTTCCCGTGCGGTCATTTTACCCTTGGCATGCTGTTTTTTAATTTTTGCAGTGCCACCTCCAAGTTTAACTTTTACAAAGCGCTTACGCAAGTCTGATAAAAGTAATTTGTTTTGGTCTTCGTTTTTATTGAAGTTTAGGTCCATACAGTGTTGTCTTTGAAGCAAAAGTAACAAATATCTTCAGTTCATTGATTTTGTTTAACGATGATTTACAATTCTAATTTTTAACGCAAATAAAGAAATAAGTTTCCGGGAAGAACTAATCCTCTAAAAGTGGTCTTTCAATTTCTTCTGAAGTAATGTTTAAATTGGAGTTTCCAGATGAAATTTTGATAACATCCTTGTCTATTTTTTTGAATTCATTTGTACTGTTGTTGTAATGGCCCACCGCAATCCCTAGAGTGTTGCCCAGTTTGTCGTGATAGGTTTTATAAGCATTTAAATGATTGGAGAGCTTACTAACATTTTTTAAAATATCATTAATTGAATCTTCAACTTTCAAATTATGTAATGCCTTGACTGTTATTTGTAGCATTGGAAATAAGCTCATAGGCGAAACAATCATAACTTTTTTTGTATAAGCGTAAGACACCAAATCGCGTTGATTGATTTTTAAAGTTCCAACTCTACTGTTTAATAAATCTTGATACAAACCATCTGCAGGAATGAACATATAAGCGTAGTCAGTTGTGTTTTCATTCGGTCTGATGTACTTGGCGGTTTCATCAATTCTTCCTTTGATATCCGATTTGAATTTCTTTTCCAAAGCCGCCAATTCATCTTTATTCGTACATTCAATCATCTTGTTATAATTGTCAAGTGAGAATTTTGCGTCGATTGGAATGATATATTGCCCCACTCTAACTATGGCATCTACAGCCTCGTTNTTTTGAAATGAATATTGGATTTGAAAAAGTTCAGGNGGTAAAACGTTGGCCAATAAATTTTCGAGCTGAATTTCCCCTAAAATCCCTCTTTGCTTTTGATTACCTAAAATTTTCTCCAAGGTTTTCATTTGGTTGGCAAAACTCAAAACCTGCTCATTGGTACCTTTAATTTTTTCCAACTCAGAGGTCACATCCTTGATGACCTTATTGGATTCCTTAAACTGCGCCGTGATGTTAGAAGTTGAAGTCTTGTGAAAATCATTAATTTGTTTGTTGATGTCTTTTAATTTAGATTCAATTTCTGTTCTACTTTCTTTAGAATTGGCATCAATTTCCTTTCGTATNNCTTGTATTTGAGTACTAAGCGCATTAGAAAATTGAATTAAGTCGTTGGTAGAAGATGCATTTGTGTTTTTCTTTGAAGTGTACAAAAAATAAAGCAGTCCCAATATCACAACACATAAAAAGGCAATTAGTATTTCTATCATTTTATAATTCGTATTGAGTAATATATTGAGAGGNTATCATNTTGTTNTCTCAGTTCCTCCAAATTTAATAAAAAAGACTGATTTTATTTACTGTAAATTAATTTTATAAAACTTAATTTATTCACGATATTTGAATTTCAATTTGATAAGAAAAAAATGAATAAAAATACCGTACTGGCTTGGGCCACTTATATTATGATTTTTGTAGGCGTTGGGCTGATCGCTCTTGGTGCCTTTCGTTATAAAGAAATTGCTGGCTGGGGCTTCGCAGCTGTTGGTATTGGCTTCTTTGCCATTGCTTGGGTTTTTAATGCTTTAAAGGGTCGGGTTTAATGAGTGACGATAAAAAAATTATTTTTTCTATGACTGGGGTTACTAAAACCTTTCAAAGCGCCAATACCCCNGTTCTTAAAAACATTTATCTCAGTTTCTTTTATGGTGCTAAAATTGGCATTTTAGGACTCAATGGCTCTGGGAAATCCACCTTACTTAAAATCATAGCAGGGGTTGATAAAAATTACCAAGGTGATGTGGTTTTTTCACAAGACTATTCTGTTGGTTTTTTAGAACAAGAACCTGAATTAGATGCTGACAAATCAGTTTTAGATATTGTTAAAGAGGGTGTGGGTGACACCGTTGCCATCTTGGATGAATACAATAAAATTAACGATATGTTTGGCTTGGAGGAAGTTTATTCGGATGCAGATCGCATGGAAAAACTCATGAACCGTCAATCGGAATTACAAGATCAAATAGATGCTTCCAATGCTTGGGAATTAGACACCAAATTAGAAATAGCAATGGATGCTTTGCGCACCCCTGATAGTGATAAAATAATTGGAGTTCTCTCTGGAGGTGAACGCCGAAGAGTTGCCTTGTGCCGTTTGTTATTACAAGAGCCAGATGTTTTGCTTTTGGACGAGCCCACCAACCATCTTGACGCTGAGTCTGTGCATTGGCTGGAACAACATTTGGCCCAATACAAAGGCACTGTAATTGCAGTGACACACGACCGCTATTTCTTAGACAACGTGGCGGGCTGGATTTTAGAACTCGATAGAGGTGAAGGTATTCCTTGGAAAGGGAACTATTCTTCTTGGTTAGATCAAAAATCCAAGCGTTTAGCACAAGAGAGTAAAACAGCTTCTAAACGTCAAAAAACCTTGGAACGGGAATTAGATTGGGTCCGCCAAGGGGCGAAAGGCCGTCAGACCAAACAAAAAGCCCGTCTTAAAAATTACGATAAATTACTAAATCAGGATCAGAAGCAATTGGATGAAAAGCTTGAAATTTACATTCCCAATGGCCCACGCTTGGGCACCAATGTGATTGAATCCAATGGAGTTAGCAAGGCCTATNGCGAAAAGTTACTATATGATAATTTAAATTTTAAACTCCCCCAAGCCGGTATTGTGGGCGTCATTGGACCTAATGGTGCTGGTAAAACAACAATTTTTAGGATGATTCAAGGTGAGGAAACGGCTGATAAAGGCACATTCAGTGTCGGTGAAACTGCAAAAATTGCTTATGTTGATCAAAGCCACTCAAATATTGATATAGAAAAAACCATTTGGCAGAATTTTAGTGACGAACAGGATTTGATCNTGATGGGAGGTCGTCAGGTAAATTCTCGTGCCTACCTAAGTCGCTTTAACTTCTCTGGCAGTGAGCAAAATAAAAAAGTAAAACTATTATCTGGAGGAGAGCGCAACCGCTTGCATTTGGCGATGACCTTAAAAGAAGAAGGCAACGTTTTACTATTAGATGAGCCAACCAATGACTTAGATGTCAATACGTTAAGAGCTTTGGAAGAAGGCCTTGATAATTTCGCGGGCTGTGCTGTCGTCATCAGCCACGACCGTTGGTTTTTAGATCGAATTTGTACCCATATTTTAGCGTTTGAGGGCAACTCTGAAGTCTATTTTTTTGAAGGCAGCTTTAGTGAATATGAAGTTAATAAACGCAATAGACTTGGAGGTGACTTGATTCCAAAGCGAATTAAATACAAGAAGTTGATTCGCTAAAACACTTAATTATCTGTNGATTGCTNTTCATCCACATTTTTCTTTTTCTTTGGACCTTTTTTGTAGATTGGTAAAAGGTAGGAAAGGGTGTAACTAAAACCTGTTCCAATTTTTGTACTGTCGTAAGTGCGTCCAAACCCTGGGATATAAATGTTCTCAAAGTTATTTATTTTGGTATCAGCAATGCGCACTTTGAGTTGAACATTCAACCCTAAGAAAAAATTGTTAAAAAGTTCGGTTTTGACACCAAATAGCAACTCAACCCAAGCGGCGGTCAGTCCAGAAAATTCAATCCTTTCATCATTTGAAACTTCACCCCAAGTTTGATTGTTTGCATCGTAAATTGTATAACGTTCTCGAGTTTGGCTAAAACTTCCAATTCCAGCACGTAAGCCACTAAAAATCATATTTTCCATTCCTAGCCAGTTNCGGTATAGATTAAAGTCAATACCCGCTTTAAAATAGCTCCCTTTTGCATTAGAATCTAAAAAATAAGTATCTGTGGNTTTGTCCTCAAAACCTAATTCACCAGCCACATAAAGGCGTTTTGTAAGNCGATAATCCGCATTAATTTCAAAACNCGAATAGTCTGGATCGAAAGNAGTGCGTCCCAACCTACTTAAATCTATTCCAAAGCGCAGCCCGTACTTTTCTTTAAAAGCGGTACTGACTTGAGGGAGTTCATTTTCATTGTCTTGCGCAAACAGAGGCCCTGAAATTAAAAGAATTAATAGAAGTCTAATGTAGTATCTCGACATGTGTTTCATTTTCATTAGCGACTTCATTTATTGCAACAGAAGACACAATCATCCATAAATCCAGATCCGATTGTATTTCAAAGCTTTGAATTGTAAATACATTTTTATAGCCACAGGCTTTTGAAACATATACAGATTCTGAGTTGTATGTAATTGTAATGGTGTCCGGATTTCCCTGTACAACACCATCAATAACACTGTAATTCTGATACAGTTTAAATTGGGTTTGATTCTGACTCACATCCAATGGTAATGCGATTTTGTTTCTTGAACTAACAACTTCACCGTCAACTACAACTTCATTACCTTCTGCATCCACCCCAATCGCGAACAAACCTGGGACGGTCTTGGTATCGCTGAGATTTTCTATGTTAAAAAACTCTATAACCAAGGGTGAAGTTGTTTGCGTACTATCACTGCAAATATCATCAGGCTCACAAGCTGGTAAAAATAAAATCAATCCTAAAAATAAAATACGTTTCATAAAAGATTTAAATTCTTTTTTCCAAAAGTACAACATTTTCTACATGATATGTTTGGGGAAACATGTCCACTGCTTGTGTTCTGGCAACTTTATAAGTTGCATCCATAAGTGCAAGGTCCCTTGCTTGGGTAGCGCTGTTGCAACTTACATATACTATTTTAGAAGGCTGAATTTTCAGAATTTGTTGAACAACCTCTTTGTGCATTCCATCTCTTGGTGGGTCTGTTATAACAACATCCGGCTGNCCGTGNGTTTCAATAAACNCATCGTTAAAAATTCGCTTCATATCACCCACAAAAAAATCAACGTTTTGAATNTTATTATGTAGGGCGTTNTCTTTGGCTGCTTTTATAGCATCGGGAACGGCCTCTATTCCNATAACTTTCCNTGCTTTTTTGGCTACAAACTGTGCAATTGTCCCCGTGCCCGTATACAAGTCATAAACAATTTCATTTCCAGTGAGCTCTGCAAAATCTCTTGTAATTTTATACAAGTTATAAGCTTGTTCAGAGTTTGTTTGATAAAAGGACTTGGCATTNATTTTAAAATGTAAACCCTCCATTGATTCAACAATATAATCTCGACCGTGGTAACAAATAACCTTTTGATCGTAAATGGTGTCATTTCGTTTGGGGTTAACCACATAAAGTAAGGCGGTTATTTCAGGATGCGANNNCTTGAGGAAATCAAGAACTGTTTCNATTTGTTTTTGTGTGGCCGTNTAGAATTGTACAAGTACCATGATTTCTCCAATACTGCTTGTTCGAATCATGAGTGTACGGAGTACACCNGACTGGTTTCGAGGGTCAAAAAACGGGATATCATTGGAAGTAGCNAANNATTTAAGGNCATTTCTAATNCTNTTTGAGGGGTCGNCTTGAAGCCAACATTTATTAATGTCTAAGATTTTATCCCACATACCAGGAATGTGAAACCCTAAGGCGTTTCTGTTATGAATAGGCTGGTCGGAATTAATTTCGTCTTGCGAAAGCCAACGGGAATTGCTAAANGAAAACTCCATTTTATTTCTGTAAAAAAATGGATTATTTGAGCCAAGTATAGTTGTTACTTCTGGTAATTCTACTTTTCCAATTCGTTGCAAATTATTGGTAACTTCTTTTTGTTTAAAAAACAGTTGTTTGGCATATTTCATATACTGCCATTTACAACCCCCACAGCTGCCAAAATGTTCGCAAGAAGGGGCGGTTCTATCTTCTGAAAATTTGTGAAATTTGGTTGTTTTTGCTTCGTAATATCCTTTTCGTTTTTTAAAGGTTTGAACATCTACCACATCCCCAGGTATTGCATCTGAAAGAAAGACAATTTTTCCATCCGGGGCTTTGGCAACACTTTTGCCTTTAGCACCGGCATCAAAAACCTCGAGACCTTGGAATTGTTTTTTTCTATTTTTTTTATTTTTTCTGGGCATGCGGTAAAAATAATCAAAGAAATTAATTTAAGCTCTTGGAATTGTATGAAAAAAAATCGTTATNATAATTTAATCTTGGATTTAAACACTGTTTTATTTCAATAACAAAAAAAATCTTATTAATTTGCAAGACGTAGGATAATTTCTCTCCGTTAAAGAATGAATGTTGTTTTCCAAATCTTAAAAGAAATATTTTTACAATGTCAGTTTTAAATGTAAATACCTCAGAAGAGGCTATTAAACTAGAGCATGTTCATGGCGCTCACAACTACCACCCTTTACCAGTCGTTTTAACAAAGGGGAAGGGGGTCTTTGTTTGGGATGTTGAAGGAAAGAAGTATTATGATTTTTTATCAGCATATTCGGCTGTAAATCAGGGTCATTGTCATCCAAAAATAACAAAGGCGCTAGAAACACAGGCCAGACTATTAACTTTGACTTCTAGAGCTTTTCACAACAATGTATTGGGTCGTTATGAAGCTTATATCACCAAGTTATTTGGCTACGATAAAGTGCTTCCGATGAATACAGGTGTTGAAGGTGGTGAAACCGCCAATAAGCTTGCCAGAAAGTGGGGATACCTAAAAAAAGGTATCGAAAAAGACAAGGCCAGGATTATTTTTGCCAATGGTAATTTTTGGGGCCGTACCTTGGCTGCTATCTCATCTTCAGACGACCCTTTATCATACAGTGGATTTGGTCCTTTTATGCCAGGTTACGATCTAATTCCGTACAACGACTTAGAAGCATTAGAAAATCAATTAAAAGACCCCAACGTTTGCGCTTTTATGGTAGAACCAATTCAGGGTGAGGCTGGTGTTGTGGTCCCCGATGCGGGCTATATGTCTGGGGTTAGAGCTTTGTGTGATAAATACAATGTTTTGTTTATTGCTGATGAAGTTCAGACTGGCATTGGTCGTACTGGCAAAATGTTAGCAACAGATTATGAAGTNGCACGACCTGATATTCTCGTATTAGGTAAGGCGCTTTCTGGNGGTGTTTTCCCTGTTTCAGCTGTACTGNCTGANGATGCCGTGATGATGTGCATTGGTCCTGGAGAACACGGCTCAACATTTGGTGGCAATCCACTNGCATGTGCTGTCGCTCATGCAGCCTTGGAAGTTATTGTGGATGAAAACCTTACGGAGAAAGCTTTCCATCTTGGTAATNTCTTTAGAGACCGTTTGAATGCTTACATTCAAAGCAGTTCCATTGTAAAACTCGTTCGTGGTAAAGGTTTGCTCAATGCCATTGTAATAAACGACTCTGAGGACAGTGACACGGCATGGAATATTTGCCTTAAACTAAGAGACAATGGTCTTTTGGCCAAACCAACNCACGGNAATATCATCCGCTTTGCACCTCCATTGGTNATGACTGAGTCACAACTATTAGATTGTGTAAATATCATCATTCAAACCTTAAAGACATTTGAAAAATAATATTTATTTTCTCCTTTCAATTTTAATACTTCAATCTATAAACAATGAAATCCTATTTTTTCTACTTCTACACAATTCTGATTTTTATGTCTTGTAATAAAAACACAAATAAACATACTGAAATTAAAATTCAATATCCCGAAACCAAGCAAGTGGATNCTGTGGATCAATATTTTGAAACTTCAGTTAAAGACCCATACCGATGGCTTGAAGATGACCGCAGCACAGAAACTGAAGCATGGGTACGCAGTCAGAACGAAATCACTTTTGATTATTTAGATAAAATTCCATTCCGAAGCACTTTAAAAAAGAGTCTTGAAAAATTATGGAACTATGAAAAAATTGGCTCTCCCTTCAAAGAAGGTGATTATACTTATTTTTATAAAAATAACGGCCTTCAAAATCAATACGTTATATACCGTTATAAGAATGATGAAAGTCCCGAGTCANCCACTGTTTTTCTGGATCCCAATACATTTAAAGAAGATGGAACGGTTTCCTTAGCTGGATTGAGTTTTTCAAAAAGTGGGAATCTTTTGGCCTATAGTATTTCTGAAGGCGGTAGCGATTGGCGCAAGGTAGTAATGATGGACGTTGCCTCAAAAAAAATTATAGGGGACACGTTAGTTGATATCAAATTTAGTGGCCTGTCTTGGTATAAAGATGAAGGATTTTATTATTCCAGCTATGACAAACCAAAGGGTAGTGCGCTTTCTGATAAAACAGATCAACACAAGGTCTATTACCACCAATTAGGAACGCCTCAGAAAAAGGATGTTTTAATTTATGGCGGTACAGNAGAAGAAAAGCACCGCTATATTGGCGCTACNGTTACAGAGGACAATCGTTATTTGTTTGTGTCATTGAGGGTTTCTACATCTGGAAATAAGTTAATTTTCAAAGATTTAACAAAGCCAAACAGTTCTTTCATTCCTATTTTAGAGCACACTGATAGCGATACATATTTAATTGACAATGTAGGTGCTAAGTTATTTTTTGTCACCAATTTAAACGCTCCAAATCAAAAAATAGTTTCTGTAGATGCGCAAAACCCAAGCCCAGAGCATTGGGTTGATTTAATTTCCGAGACAAAACATGTTCTGAGTGCATCAACTGCTGGGGGTTATTTCTTTGCAGAGTATATGGTAGATGCCATATCACAANTAAAACAATATGATTATGATGGAAATTTTATTCGCGATATAAAACTTCCTGGAATTGGAAATGCTGGAGGTTTTGGAGGTAAAAAAGAAGACAAGGTAGACTTTTATTCGTTCACCAATTACAAAATGCCTGCAAGTATCTATACTTTTGATATAGAAACAGGTCTTTCGGAATTGTATTGGCGACCCGAAATAGATTTTAACTCTGATGACTATGAGAGTAAGCAAGTTTTTTACGCCTCAAAAGATGGCACCAAAATTCCAATGATCATAACCCATAAAAAGGGGATTAATTTAGATGGTAAAAATCCTACAATTCTTTATGGTTACGGAGGATTTAACATCAGTTTAAATCCAAGTTTCAGTGTTGCTAATGCGGTTTGGCTTGATCAAGGTGGAATTTATGCTGTTCCAAATTTACGCGGTGGTGGTGAATATGGCAAAGACTGGCACATTGCGGGTACCCAAATGAATAAGCAAAATGTATTTGATGACTTTATTGCAGCTGCAGAGTACTTAATTTCAGAACAATATACAACATCTGATTATCTAGCCATACGCGGTGGGTCTAACGGAGGCCTTCTTGTAGGAGCCACCATGACCCAACGTCCAGATTTGATGAAAGTAGCATTACCCGCAGTGGGTGTCTTAGATATGTTGCGTTACCATACCTTTACAGCGGGTGCAGGATGGGCTTATGATTATGGAACGGCACAAGACAGCCGAGAGATGTTTGCATATCTTTTGGGATATTCTCCGGTACACAATGTAAAAAAGGGCACATACTACCCTGCAACTTTGGTAACTACAGGTGACCATGATGATCGTGTGGTACCCGCCCATAGTTTTAAGTTTGCAGCAGAATTACAAAACAAACAATCTGGAAATAATCCGACCCTAATTCGCATAGAAACCGATGGGGGGCATGGTGCGGGAACTCCCGTTAGCAAAACCATCGCGCAATACGCTGATATTTTTGGATTTACACTTTTTAATATGGGTTACACTGAGTTACCATCTGAACAATGACAATAACTCCGATTTGTGAAACCCCCAATAGCAATCGTCTAAGCAGACTGTTTCATTTCTTCCATGGCTTTTTCAAATTCTCTTTGGAATTCACTGAAATCGCCTGTCGTTAATACGTAGATGGTGTAAAGCAGATAGAGTACATTGATGATCAGAATGACCAATGCGACCGTTTTAGCCGTATTCATTGAACTGATACTGCCCTCGTAATCGTCTGGATTGAGCTCGGCATCTTTAATTTTTTTATTGGCCATTAAATAGGCGGGACCTGATAACAGAAATCCAAGTCCTCCGACGCAACAACACAGTAAACCGATGATACTAAGTACGTAAATAACTGCAGTGTTTAATGATTTTTTCATGATAAAAATTGTTTAATTATATGGTTAGTAATAATAGCACCAATGGAAATTAAAGCCACTAAATTGATGCTTTTTTGATGGTATTTAAATTTATAAAATTTTGAGATGACAATCAGGGTTAACATTGTAATAATAGGAAAAATAGCGGGATATAACAGAAAGGCTTTGTGAAACTGGCCTTGAAAAATAGCTAATAAAGAGCGCTGAAAACCACAACCCATACATTCAAAACCAAAAAGGGTTTTATTAAGACAGGGCAGCATGTAGTTTTCGATTGACATAAAATAGATTTTCTAAAGAAAGAAATAATTCTGCAATTAATAAAAAAAATTAATGAGATTAAACATATTTCAACGAAAGGTTTTATTTTTAATGTAAGAAATATATCAAATGTCCACAGTTTCAATAAAATACACTGCTTTTATTTCTGGTTTATGCCTATTAATCTGTGATGAACTGCTTTCTGATTCACAAACTTTTGTCTCAATTTTAGGATTGGTACTTTTGGTGAATGGACTGTATTTAATTTCAAAGGGCATTGGTGATAAGCCAGATATAGATCCCTATGCTGTTCAATCCTATGATGAAGAAGAATGAAACTTAAAATCGGAGATTTTGTATCGGTATTAGATGCTGACCTTTCAGGTCGTGTTACAGCTATTAAAAACAAAATCATATGCATTGAAACCAATACGGGTTTTGAAATGAACTTTGAAGCTTCTGAATTGGTAAAAATGGACAACCATCTGCTGAAAACCTCGGCCTTTAAAGACCAATCAATCCAGCAAATTCTTTCAGAAAAGACGTCTAAAAGAATAAAAAAAAGTCCCAAAATTAAGGCCAAGTCCAAGCAGCCACCTCCAATGGAAGTCGATTTACACATTCACCAATTGGTTAAATCGACCAAAAACATGTCTAATCATGAGATGCTTACACTGCAATTAGAAACTGCAAAGCGCCGATTGGAATTTGCCATTGAAAAACGCATCCAAAAAGTAATTTTTATTCACGGAGTGGGTGAGGGCGTTTTAAAATTAGAACTGGAATATTTACTAAAGCGTTATGATTTCTTAAAATTCTACCCCGCTGAATTTAGAGTCTATGGCCATGGCGCCACAGAAGTTTATATTTTTCAGAACAAAATGCTATAGTATAAGAACTGTTTGGTAAGTTCCTAATTCTAGAGTATCTGCTGCCAAAATCGAAATATCAATATTTGAAAGCGTTATTGTTATGGTTACCGTTCTAAAAAATAGATTTTCGTTTAAGGTTTGAATGGCATATGAATTTGAAAAGTTAACATCCAAAAAACGCGCCGTTGTTGAACCGCTCGCAATGTCATCAAATAAGTTACCATTACCATTTTCATCTTCATTTATGGTTAGGGTGCCATCATTGTCGTCATCATTGTCTAAGTAATCAGGTATAAGGTCCCCGTCTGAGTCTTGAGCATCCGACAAATCCCCATCGTTGTTTGGGTCTGGTTTTTCATTGATGGTCAAGACATTATCACCATCATCGTCTTCATCAATATAATCTGGAATGCCATCTCCATCTGTATCTCCATCAAATTCAAGCGCTGTCGGAATGCCATCGCCATCGTCATCTGTAAAAGTCGAAACAAAAGTGGCAGTTCCTCCACTAGAGCTGTAATTTTGAGTCACCGCAACATCTGCAGGAGAGATGACCGAACAAAATAAAGTATTTGGATCCCCATTATAAGCCCTGTAGTGAAATTGTGTGGTGCTCCCATTAATCGCAACACTTTGATAATCGCCATTATTTACAGGGTTAAACATTGCATGGGTTGCCGTTGTGTTGGGAAGGACCAGCGATAAAGATTCAAAAGGATCGGTTCGAGTGTCAAAAAATAAAAGACTTTCACTTGTACTGCCCTGTTGGTTTGTGGTTTGTATTTCGCATAAAGACAATTCTTTATCAAAATCTAATTGCACTTCTATAACGTCACCGTCATTACAAGCAGTTGTGATAAGACTTATAAAAAAAATTGCTAAATATTTGCGCATAACTTTGGACTCTTTTTGACAAAAATAAAAGAATTCAGAAATAAATGTAATGTTATTGTCAATTATTTAATTTGATTATTTTTGTTAAAATAAATACAACGAAAATGACCTCCATTTATTTAGACAACGCTGCCACTACCCAAGTTCGTGAAGAAGTAGCGGATAAAATGGCACTCATTTTAAAATCTACCTATGGAAACCCCTCGTCAACGCATAGCATTGGACGGGCCTCTAAATCCATTCTAGAGCAGTGTCGTAAGCGCATTGCATCTCATTTCAATGCCAAAGCTTCAGAAATTATATTTACTTCGGGTGGTACCGAAGCGGACAATCTCGTTTTGCGTTCTGCGGTCTGTGATTTGGGTGTGAAGCATATCATTTCTTCAAAGATTGAGCACCATGCCGTCAGTCATACCATAGAAGCACTTGCAAACAGTTCAAAAGTAAGGGTTAGTTATGTCAAAGTTTTAAAAGACGGGTCTGTTTGTATACAGCACTTAGAAGAATTATTATCTCAATCTGCTGAGAAAACCTTGGTGACTTTAATGCACATCAACAATGAAATTGGAACTATTTTAGATCTTGAATACGTGGCAAATTTATGTAAAAAACACAATGTCCTTTTTCACAGCGATACCGTACAATCTGTTGGTCATTATCCCTTGGACTTATCTAAAATCCCAATTGATTTTTTGGCTGCCAGTGCACACAAATTTCATGGACCAAAGGGGGTTGGTTTTGCATTTATAAGAAGTGGATTTGGTTTACAGCCCATTATTACGGGTGGGGCACAAGAACGGGGTTGTCGTGCCGGCACTGAAAGCATTCATGATATTGTAGGAATGGACGCCTCATTAGAAATTGCATATAAGAATATTGTATCTGAAAAGGATTTTATTCTCAGTTTAAAAACCTATTTTATAGATCGCCTTAAAGAAGAAATATACGGAATAGAATTCAATGGCTGTTGCGATGATTTCAGTAAGAGCACCTATACCTTAGTCAATGTATGTTTGCCTGTTGCTCAAGAAAAAGCGCCTTTATTCTTATTTCAGTTAGATCTCAAGGGGATTGCCTGTTCAAAAGGCAGTGCTTGTCAGAGTGGAAGTACTACAGGATCTCATGTATTAAATGAAGTTCTTTCTGAAGAAAATTTAAAAAAACCTTCCATACGCTTTTCATTCAGTTGCTTTAATACAACAAAAGAAATTGATACCGTCGTTCACACTTTAAAAGCACTTGTACTGGAGTCCGCTTAAAAGCGCATGCTAACTCTTAAGTTAAAGACTCTAGGCGTTAGATAGTTCGGAATAGCGTATTGAAACTTCGAATAGACATCTCGTACCCAAGTGTTGGTAATTGAATTTTGAACGTCAAATATATTAAAGATTTCAACCCCTAATGAAAGCGCTTTGAATTGGCTTTTCCATCCGCTTTTAGCAGGATTGTCTTCATCTACAACCACATAAGACATCCCAATATCTGCTCGTTTGTAATCAGGTAAACGGTTTTGATAATCATATACATCTGCATAGCTTGGTGAACCTCCGGGAACGCCGGTATTATAAACCAAGTTAAGATACATTTTCATTTTGGGTAGGTTGGGGACATAGTCCTGAAATAAAATACCAAACTTGAGTCTTTGGTCCATTGGACGGGCGATGTATTCTCGGCCGGCAATAGCTTCTTCCGTTTTTAAATATCCAAATGAGAACCAGGATTCTGTACCAGGAACAAACTCTCCATTCAAACGTAGATCTAGTCCATACGCATAAGCTTTGGCATTGTTATTGGCCGCGTAGCGAATTCTCACATTTTCAACAGTATAAGGATTGACATCTGTAATCTTTTTATAATAAGCCTCAGACACCAATTTAAACGGACGCTCCCACATCTTAAAACTGTACTCATGACCTGTTACAACATGAAGCGATCGTTGCGCTTTCACATTGGTGTTTACAGTCCCGTCGAAACCCCTCAATTCTCTGTAAAACGGGGGTTGGTAATACAAACCACCACTCAGTCTAAACAACATATCTTTAGACCCCTCAGGCTTGATGCTAAATTGGCCTCTTGGACTGAAGACCATTTGTTGGTTCGCATTGATCCCTTTTCTACTAATTTTCCACTGGTGTGCACGAATTCCTAAGTTATAAAACAGCTCATGCCGTCCCAAAGTACCGCGCTTATTCCATTGGGCAAAAGCTTGGATGCGATCAACTGTTGTGTTATTAGTCGCTCGAATATTTTCAAAAGGAACCAATGGCCCTGAATTGGGCGCGTATGGTTCTGTGTTAAAATTATCAAGATTGGGCGGGTTGATGGAAAAACCAGCGGAGTCGATGACTTCCCATTCAACCACACGGTCTCGAATATTTTCATTGGTGTATTTAACCGACCATTGAAAATGATGCTTATTATTTTTGTAATCACCGCGCTGTTCAACCGTTGTAATCAAGGCATCTAAATCATTTCTTGCATGATTAATTTGCGAACCGATACCTTCTGAAAATTCAACCTCTCCTAAATTTTCATCACCAATGTTATTGTTGACTTCTCCCAGACGGTATTGCGCCAAAATATCAAAATATTCTTGTTCGGTGGTATGGAATCTAGAGGCAATTAATTTCAAATTCAGAGCCTCATTTAGCTGATAAGCCCCTTTTAAGGCTCCAAAATAAGTTCGGTATGCATCTTTTTCTTGCCCTTGGTAAAACACCAGCAGTGCAATAGGATCCGTTAAAGTTCCAAAATTTGTTTGCCTTGTTTGGGGTTCATAGTTGTAAGTGTTAGATGTGATATTTCCTAAGAAGCTCAATTCAAATTTTGAATTAAATTTATAGGTCAAATAGGTCTGCACATCAAAAAACTGAGGGTCGTAATTGGTTTGTGTTTCTCTAGCATCCACCAATAAAGTGTTGTCGCGGTAGCGCAATCCCATAAGGGCCGAAAATTTAGAATCCTTTGAAAGGCTTTCTGCAGTCAGGCTTCCACCTAAAAGGTTGATATCAGCAAGGATACCAAATGCTTTGGGTTTTCGATAGCTAATGTCTAATACTGAAGACAACTTATCACCATATTTTGCTTGAAATCCGCCGGCTGAAAATTCAAGGTTTTGAACCATATCAGAGTTTACAAAACTCAAACCTTCTTGTTGGCCTGAACGTACCAAAAAGGGTCGGTAGACTTCAATGCCATTAACATATACCAAATTTTCATCAAAATTACCACCTCGAACAGAGTACTGGGTGCTCAGTTCATTAGAAATATTAACACCAGGTAAGGTTTTTAAAAGATTTTCTACGCCGGGTTGTGCCCCCTTAATTGTTCGAATGATTTGAGGAGAAATGGTCGTTACCCCTTCTAAAGCACTGCGTTTGGTACTTTTGATGACAACAGTTTCAATTTGCTCGATGCCAAGTTTTAATACCGGGTTAAACTCATAAATTTCTCCATCTTTAAGACTAAAAACAACGGAGACTGATTTATAATTGATGTGTGAATAGGTAACCTTAACCTCTATATCTGCAGTAATATCTAACTTGTAAAATCCGTTTCTGTTGGAGGTAGTCCCTAACTGGTTGGCTTGAATGTTCGCATTTTCAATAGGATTGTTGGACGCATCCAAAAGTACCCCGGTGAGCGTGGATGTTTGCGCCATCAATCCCTGTTGTATGAACAACATTATCAAAAAAAGAAATGAATATTTATTTTTCAACCTTAATCCGTTATTTTTCTATAAAAAGTTACTTCAAATTTAGTACTATTTCCCACATTATCCGTTACAATAAGCTTTAAATTATTTTCAGTACTGTTGGTAATGCCATCTTCAAAATCATGTGTTAGGCGGTTTGTTTTTGGGTCGTATTCCATAAGTATCCAGTTTCCATTTAATGTTGCTCTGTAATTATTAATCCCAGATATGGCATCAGAAATTTTAATTTTTAAATAGCGGTGGTAACTGATCCAACTGCCATCTTTAAAATTTTCAGGAGTTATATCTGGACCTTCATTATCTAACCCAAGCGTGTAAGTTCCGAGGTATTTGGTCCGGGTTGTAAGTATGTCGCCTTTGCGTATTGTAGGGGCATGGTATAATTTACCATAATCAGAAACAGATCCTATGAAAAGATTTTTTGCGTCTGTATCTGCGTATTTTTCAATATTAAAATTAATGTCAATGGATTTTTTTAATGGAATTGTAGACTTGTGCAGCTTTAAAGTGTCATTATAAAATCTAAAATCAATGGGAACATCCTCATAAAAACTATTTGCAGGAATGTTTACCCAAACCAATCCTTCTCTTAAAGTCATTGCTTTCCCGGCATTAATTAAAGTCAAATCAGGGGCACTGTCAGGCCTTGGTGGCAATGCCATTTCTTTTCCATTTATCGGAATTTTGAGAAAGGATTCATTTCCTTTATAATCCTTAATTTCAATTGATACGACCCCATTTGTGTCGTCTTTTATATTTAATTGGCCATTATTTTCCTTAAATGTAAACAGACTTAGGGGGTTATTTTTCTCAATAAAAAGCTTTTGAATGCGTTGCTTTTTGTCTCTGTAATAAGCATAATCAATGTAGCGGTTCAGGTGTTTGGTTTCATCAAAAGAAAAGCGTTTAAAATCTACTTCCAACGATTTTTCCCCGTTGAAATAAGAACGAATCAAAGCCACTCCGTTTTTATTTGGTGCTGCGTCTTGGCGGTCGTTTGATATGATGCCAAATCCGATGCTTCCATGCGCTTTTATGGTTTCCGTTTTATAATTGCCATCGGACTGTTTGATAACCCTAATTTTTTTCCGTTTTCTTTGACCCTCAATGTGACTTTCTTCTGACAATGGGTAAGCAAACAAATCATATATTACCGGCTTGGTGGTGTCTTTTACCTCAATACCAAAAAGCATGGGATTGATGGGGCGTTCCTGTTTGTCGCGAATTTCAAAATGGAGGTGTGGCCCAGAAGATCCCCCTGTGTTTCCAGAAAAAGCAACAACAGTATTTGACTCGATTTTTAAATCTCCACGGGCTGGAAATAATTGAATTTCAAAGCTTTCATTTTGATATTGTTTTGCTTTTACATAGGCTTCAATTTCAGGAGAAAATTTCTGAAGGTGGGCATACACCGAGGTATAACCATTGGAATGGTTGATATAAAGCGCTTTCCCATAACCATAGCGAGAGACTTTTATACGACTTACATAGCCTGCAGCTGCAGTATAAACCGGCAGTCCTTGTTTGCCATTTGTTTTGATATCAATCCCCGAATGAAAATGATTGGTGCGCAGCTCAGCAAAGGTGCCAGAGAGTACAAGAGTTTGCTTTAACGGGCTGGAAAAAAAATCTTGAGGATACGGGTTTTGTGATTGGCACAAAAAAACAAAGAAGAAAAAAATGTATCTTACAAATGACATAGGACGGGCTGTCTTGTAAAAGTAGATAAATGAAAACAAATAGCAAAGAGAATTTTGAGTTCTGCGATTTAAAAAATATACTAAAAACAATTGTAGTTTTAGAGAGGGAATGTTAAATTTGTAATAAACGCTATTAAGATTGTAAATGCGCAACGTTGAATTCATTGTAGAATCCTTAGAACTTAAAATTGTAAATGTTTTAGCGCATTTAGATGCATTAAAAGCTGAAAATCAGCGTTTAAAATTGGAAAGCGCGGCACAAAAAGAAAAGGCTGAAGCGCAGCGCGCAGCTCTAGATAAAAAAGAAGCAGATTTAGAAGCCTTAAGGATTGCGAGTTCCATGTTGGGCAGTAACGACGATAAACGCGCTTCAAAGCTTAAAATAAATTCTTTGATACGGGATATTAATGATTGTCTTGCCAGTTTATCCGATTGATACATATGAGTGAACAACTAAAAATAAAATTATCTATTGCCAACAGAGTGTATCCGTTGACAATTGCACCAAGTCAAGAGGAAGGCTTGCGGTTGGCCGCACAGAAAATTGAGCAAACCCTTAAAAAATTTGAGCAGAGCTACTCTGTTAAAGACAAGCAAGATGTACTGGCCATGTGTGCCTTGCAATTTGCAGCACAGTCTGAGCAGACCATGCTTAATAAAACTAGTTTAAACGAAGCTTTACATCAACGTCTTGAAGATTTAGACAAACGCTTGGAAGCCCACTTAAACGACGACGTTCTTTAAAAGGCTACATTTAAAACTGCCTGTATTGATCACTTTTTGATAAACTCAACGCGATATCTATAAAAGGGGTGCGTTTAAGTTGTAAAAGCATGCTGCCCAGTCGCAGATCCTTGACCAGCTTTTCAGCCCTAAATCCTGTTCATTAGGAGTTTATACAAAACCAGATCTTTGCAGGTTTTTTTATGTCAAATTGTGAAATTTAGTTTCTCCTCGGATGGAATTTGGTCATCACCTGCTTGAGGTGGCTTTTGTCTAAATGCATGTATATTTCGGTGGTAGTGATGCTTTCGTGGCCCAACATCATTTGAATGGCTCTCAAGTCTGCACCATTTTCCAAAAGATGGGTGGCAAAAGAATGCCGAAAGGTGTGGGGAGAAATAGATTTTTGAATCCCTGCTTTCTTGGCTATGGTTTTAACAATGGTAAAGATCATGGCGCGGGTTAGCTGTTTCCCCCGCTGGTTTAAAAACAGGGTATCGCCGTATTCTGGCGTGATGTCAAGCAGTCTGCGACCTTGTTTTTTGTAGTTTTTTATGAGTTTTTGAGTGTTGGAGCCAATGGGGACAAAACGCTGTTTGTCTCCCTTACCTGTCACTTTGATAAAGCCCTCTTCAAAAAAGAGATCCGATATTTTTAAATGTGTCAATTCACTGACCCGCAGCCCACAACTGTAAAGCGTTTCTATGATGGCTCGGTTGCGCTCACCCAAAGGCTTGCTCAAATCTATATCAGCCACCATCTTATCTATTTCTTTGAGCGACAGGGTATCAGGAAGTTTACGGCCTATTTTAGGGGCTTCAATTTGTTCCAGTGGGTTTGAATTACGGTAATTTTCAAAAACCAAATAATCAAAAAAACTGCGTAGTCCCGAAATCACACGGGATTGGGTTCTTGCATTGGA
>NYVA01000018.1 GCA_002684355.1 Formosa sp. | reverse complement strand
CCCATTGTCATTGATGTTGCCCAATTAAAGTCATCGCTATGTTGTGCGTGAAGGATATAGTATTTATCCGATTGGCCTTGAATAGACAATTGCACTTGACCAAAATTATTGACGGAGTAATTATCAATTTGAACAGGCTGGGCAAAACAAAAACTATTAACAGAAAGACAGCAAAGAAATAATAGCAAAAATCTTTTACTCATAAAAAGGTTAATATCGGTTAAACAGCGCTAATATACAAATGTTTATTCATCCCCAGATAAATGTTAACAGGATTTAAACTTCATAATTTGATGGAGTGGAATTACGGTTAGAATGCAAATGTCCTATGTAAAAAATAATCTTTGTGTTTAGTTTAAAAACAAATTTAATATGTCTTTTGGCAAACAATCACAATATCAAAATGTTTTTTTAGCTATTTCATGGACACTTAAAATTGGAATGAATTAAAACCAGCTCACCATTGTCTTTTTTAAACTCGACTTTGTAGATGCGATTGTAAATATCTAAGTCAAAAGCACCAAGCGTTTGATTGACCAAAAGGCCTGCCAAAACAGCTGTTGTGTTACTGTGTCCAACAACCAATGCATTTTGCTTAGATTCTATTAATACTTTAGAAAAATCTTTCAGCTTTTGTGCTTTGTATTGTCTTACTTCAATTTCTTTTGACAGGGCTGTAGGCAAGGCTGTATTTTTTGTTCTGGTGTAGTTAGTACTGTAAATGACATCAAGGTCAATTTCTTTTAGGAAATTGCTTAGATGTTCTGATCTTTTTTCGCCACATTCGGTTAGCGGAGGGTCTGATTGATTGTCAGATGTTAAATCTTTTTCGGAATGTCTAACCAAATAAAGTGTAAATATTTCGTCACTTTCTTGGGCATTAATATCACTATTAGCAGAACAGCCAAAGATTAAAAAAGCAGAAATAATTATTAACTTTTTCATTATTTGTTTTAATGATTAAATATACTTTAAAGTTAATAAAAGTAAAAAAAATTAAATCGTTTATTTTAAAGTTTGTATTTAGTGTTTACTTTTTACTAAATTCAAAAACTTGTCCACCAATGCTCATTTCAAATCCAGATTTTTTAGCATTAAATTGGATTTCTAAATCTGCTTCTTCAAAGAGAAACTTGCCGTCTCCGTCATTGGTGAGAGGAATCTTTGGTTGCCCTTCTGCGATAGCTACAAGTTCTCCATTTTCTTCGGCAATTTTAACGCTCATTGGAAATGCAGCTGAACTGAATTCTCCTAAATAAATGCTTAAATCTTCTTTGTTTTCCGCCGCTAATTCGGGGGACCAGCGGTTGTTTGCTGAGTTCACATCTGGGAGCACATAATCGGGGTCAATCACTACCTTTTTCAAAGGTTCTTTGGAGTCATATTTGAAGGACCACTTTTTATTGCGTTTCCATATTTCAACTGGAAGTGTATGTCTTGATTTTGTGCCATTTTTAGTTGTAAATTCCAAAGTGACTGGCATCGGCATTTTTTCAAGATTTTCAATCGTTACAATGGCGCCCTTGGCAGGGTCACCATCGACATATTTAATCTTTTTGATTCCTTGGTCTAACCTCCAATTATGAATGAACCATCCACGCCAAAACCAACTCAATTCTTCACCACTTACATTCTCCATTGTTCGGAAAAAATCATTGGGTGTAGGGTGTTTGTAAGACCAGCGATTGATGTATTCAGTAAAAGCTTCATCAAAGCGTTCTTTACCCAAAACATGCTCTCTTAACATAGTCAAACCAGCGCTTGGCTTGTAATAGGCTAAAATACCCAAATTTCTTTCTTTTAAATTGTCTGGCGGGGTGGCTACAGGCTCCATTTTGTCATTGACAAGAAAGCTTGAAAAGCGGTGCATATTGCGTTGTCGCTCTTTGTATTCGCCCCCATTGAAAGCATCTGTGCTTAATGAGTTTATAAAGGTGTTAAAGCCTTCATCCATCCAAGCGTGAAGCCGTTCATTAGATCCTACAATCATTGGAAACCAAATGTGACCAAATTCATGATCTGTAACCCCCCACAAGGATTCATTTTTACTCTTCCAGCTGCAAAATACAATACCAGGGTATTCCATTCCCCCTTGATTTCCAGCTACATTAATAGCTGCGGGGTAGGGGTATTCCGACCATTTTTCAGAATAGTGTTCTATGGATGCTTTTGTGTATTCTGTGGATCGGGCCCAGGCATCTCTTGAATTACTTTCAACTGGATAGACCGACATGGCCATTGCTTTTTTACCACTTGGCAGGTTGATGCGTGCCGCATCAAAAATAAAGGCTGAAGATGAGGACCACGCTACATCTCTTGCGTTTTCAATTCTAAACTTCCATGTCAGGCGCTCTTTGGCTTGTGGACGAGAGTCTTGACTGTTAACCTCATTAGCCCCGCGTATGATTACTGTATCGTCACTGTTGGCTGCTTGTTTTAGATTATTGAGCTGTTTGGCAGTGTAAACTTCTTCAGGATTTAACAGTCCACCTGAGCAAACCACCAAATGATCTTTGGGGACGTTGATATGGATGTCAAATGTTCCATATTCTAAATAAAACTCTCCAGCACCAAGATAAGGTAAGGTATTCCATCCTAAAACATCGTCATAAACACACATTCTGGGATACCACTGTGCCAAGTTGAATATCCGTCCATTTTTAGTTTCCAAAACACCCATTCGGTCCGACCCGTAGTCAGGAGAAGTGAAAGAAAAATCAATATTAATTTTTATTTCACCTCCATTAGCGGCTAAAGGCTTTGAAAGTTTGATTTTCATGCGGGTGTCTGTGATGTCATAATTGGGATTGACTGAAAGGCTCTTTGACTTTGATTTTTTCTTTGACTTCTTTCCAAGTGTTGTGTAATTCAGGCTGACGTTACCTATGTTATAACCACCGTCGAATTCCTGACCTTTTGCGC
Source organism: Formosa sp. (assembly GCA_002684355.1). Lineage (GTDB taxonomy): Bacteria > Bacteroidota > Bacteroidia > Flavobacteriales > Flavobacteriaceae > UBA3537. The sequence continues at coordinate 41,445 of NYVA01000018.1, read as the reverse complement.
CATTTCGACTGCCATTTAAAGGGATGATTGCATTCCCTCTGGAATCTTTTTTAAATAAGTTTTGGTCCAATTGTATCCAAAGAAAATCTAGTTCATCAGGGCTATTATTCACATAGGAGATGGTTTCAGTTCCTGTAATTTTTTTGCTTTGATCGTCAAGGCTTACCTGAATAAAATAGTCAGCACTGTTTTGCCAATAGGCATGGCCAGGCTTTCCACTTGCAGATCTTGTTTGAGTTCCATTGTTGATATAGAATCCGTGCCCAAAAGCGGCATTGTAGTCATAAACAGATTTTTCTGGAGTTTGGGCCACACCATAAACACTGGCTAGGAGTAGCGCGTAAGTCAATCGATAGAGTATTTTAGTCATTGATGGATTTTTAATTAAAATTGAATGTGAAAGTAGTATTTTTTTTATGATTTAGACGTTGTTAAAATTAAAATGTTACATCGTATTTAGTATAAAACAGACTTTTGATCCCAAAGAATTGAAAGGAATATTCCAAGGTATATAATTGCAACAATGAATTTGATAAAAGCCGAGGTTAAAAATCCTAAAAAGGAGCCAAAGGCCGCCTTGATGGCTGTTTTAGAGTCACTTTTATTAAGTAATTCCCCAACAAAAGCGCCCAAAAAAGGACCTATAAGAATCCCGCCTGGAATGGGAGCGATAAGCCCAATGATTAAACCAATGGTGGTTCCTATCATTCCATATTTTGATCCCCCAAATTTTTTGGTTCCAATGGCTGGAATAAAATAATCCAAAATCCAAATGATAATAGCAACAATTAATGTGATAATTAAAAGTCTCTTACTGACCTCTATCGAATTGGAGAAATAAAGTAATAAAAAACCAAACCAACTGGTAATGGGGCCTGGTAAAACTGGCAAAAAACTGCCTATGATTCCTAAGATCATAAGCCCTAATGCCATGATGATTAAAAAAATATCCATAAATTATAATTTTTGTTTGTATTAAGTGATCACTCGTTCATTAAACATTTAATTTGGGTTCAATACAAAGCTACATTTTTTTTAAAATAATGGTCATTCTCTAGTAATTTTAATTCGTAATTATAGAGTAGTCATATAGGTATTGTTATATATTTGCAAAAATTTATTTGCGTTGAGTAAAGTTAACCTCTGCCATGCATTTGAACAGTCTTTGAAACTTCAAAAACTGCGAAAGCTTATGGCCTTATCTCAAGTAAAGTCTCAGTTTAAAGGTTCTATTGGTGCCGATTTATCATTCTCAATAGCGGCAGCTTTTACAAATCAAAATCAACCCTTTTTAATCGTTTTTGAATCCAAGGAAATTGCTGCTTTTCATCTTAACGATTTAGAGTTACTCTTACCCAAAGAAGCCGTTCTTTTTTATCCAGGCAGCTACCGTAGACCCTACGAAATTGAGCAGACGGACAATACCAATGTTTTGTTGCGTTCTGAAGTGCTTAACCGTATTAATTCTCAAAGAAAATCAAGTGTTATCGTAACTTACCACGAAGCGCTTTTTGAAAAAGTACTATCAAAAAAAGAGCTGAATAAAAACACTTTAAAAATAAGTGTTGGCGATATGTTGAGTCTTGATTTTGTAAACAATGTGCTTTTTGAGTACGAATTCAAGCGGGTAGATTTTGTCACTGAGCCTGGAGAGTTTTCCATCCGTGGCGGTATTATAGATGTGTTTTCATTCGCCAATGATACACCCTATCGCATTGAGTTTTTTGGCGATGAGGTAGAAAGCATTCGCACATTTGATATCGCTTCACAACTTTCTCTAAAACCCTACACCAAATTCCAAATAATTCCGAATATTGAACATAAATTAAAGCATGAAAAACGGGTTGGATTTTTGGATTATATTCCGCAAAATACCGTTGTTTGGACTCAAAACCTACCTGCTTTATTTCAAACCACTAAAGTTCTTTTTGAAAAAGCGAAATCAGCCTATAAATTGTTGTCTGAGTCCATCCAATACAACGATCCGGATGCCCTTTTTTGCACTTCAGATAATTTTAAACAATCTCTAAAGAAGTTTTCAATCTTTGAGGTTGGATCAGAGACATTTTACAATACTGAGACAGAAAACATTGTGGAAGTCAATGTCGGTCCTCAACCCACATTCAACAAGCAATTTAAACTTTTAATCGATGACCTGAATCAAAAACAGGCCTCAGGCTTTGAAAACTATATTTGTTGTGCAAATGCACAGCAAGCCCAACGCTTTCACGATATTTTTCAGGAATACGAATCGGTAGTTCATTATAAAACTTTGGTGCTTTCACTACACCAAGGCTTTGTCAATCATGATTTGAAAATAGCATGTTATACCGACCATGAAATTTTTGAACGCTATCACAAATTTAAGCTTAAAAATGGATTTGCCAAGAAGCAAGTCATCACGTTGAGAGAGATAAACAGTTTAGAAGTTGGAGATTATGTCACCCATATCGACCATGGTATTGGGAAGTTTGGAGGACTTAAAAAGATTGATATTGAGGGCAAATCTCAAGAGGCCATAAAGTTGTTTTATGGTGATCGCGATATTTTATATTTGAGCATCCATTCATTGCACAAAATCACCAAGTTTAATGGCAAGGATGGCAAATCTCCCAAAATTTATAAGTTGGGGAGTAAGGCCTGGAAGACTTTAAAACAAAAAACCAAATCAAGGGTTAAGGAAGTTGCCTTTAACTTGATAAAATTATATGCCAAACGCAAATTGCAAAAAGGCTTTCAATACCGCCCTGACAGTGCCATGCAATTGGAGCTGGAATCTTCTTTTGTTTATGAAGATACACCCGATCAAATAACATCCACCGCGGCGATCAAAGCAGATATGGAAAGCGAACGCCCCATGGACCGTTTGGTTTGCGGCGATGTTGGTTTTGGTAAAACGGAGGTAGCCATCCGAGCCGCATTCAAAGCTGTTGATAATGGAAAGCAGGTTGCCGTTTTGGTTCCAACTACCATTTTAGCCTTTCAACATGCGAAGACTTTTGGTGAGCGCTTGAAAGAATTTCCTGTTACGGTTGGATATTTAAACCGTTTTAAAACAGCCAAACAAAAACGCGAAACACTAGAGCAGTTAAACTCAGGCGCTTTAGACATTCTAATCGGGACCCATCAATTGGTCAACAAATCAGTGCAATTCAAAGACTTAGGACTGCTTATTGTTGATGAAGAACAAAAATTTGGAGTAGCTGTTAAGGACAAACTCAAAACCCTGAAAGAAAATGTTGATGTTCTTACCTTAACTGCAACGCCCATTCCTCGGACTTTGCAATTCAGCCTCATGGCTGCCCGAGATTTATCTGTTATTACCACGGCACCACCCAATCGATATCCCATTGAAAGTCATGTAATAAGACTGAGTGAAACCATTATTAGAGATGCTATCAGTTATGAGATTCAGCGTGCTGGGCAAGTCTTTTTTATTCACAATCGTATCGAAAATATTCGGGAGGTAGCCGGTATGATTCAGCGCTTGGTACCAGATGCTAAAATTGCAGTTGGCCATGGGCAATTGGAGGGCAAAAAATTAGAGCAACTCATGCTTAATTTTATGGAGGGCGCGTTTGATGTATTGGTGAGCACTACAATTGTTGAAAGTGGGCTGGATGTTCCCAACGCCAATACTATTTTTATAAACAATGCCAATAATTTTGGCCTGAGTGATTTGCATCAAATGCGCGGTCGGGTGGGTCGAAGCAACAAAAAAGCGTTTTGTTATTTTATCACCCCGGATTACCATGCCATGACCAATGATGCCCGCAAGCGAATTTCCGCTTTGGAACAATATACCGCACTTGGTAGTGGCTTTAACATTGCAATGAAAGACCTTGAGATTCGAGGTGCTGGAGATTTATTGGGCGGGGAACAAAGTGGATTTATCAACGACATTGGATTTGAAACCTATCAAAAAATTCTCAACGAAGCCATCAATGAACTCAAAGAAAATGAATTTGAACATTTGTTCAGTAAAGATACTGAGGCTAAAATCTATGTCAAAGAATTGACAATTGACACGGATTTTTCATTGCTTTTTCCAGATGATTATGTAAACAATATTTCGGAGCGTTTGCGCCTCTACACAAAACTCAATGGTTTAGAAACGCCAGAAGAACTTAAAACCTATGAATTAGAGTTGGTAGATCGTTTTGGGCCATTGCCTACGGAAGTTGTGGATCTATTGGACAGCGTAAAAATGAAATGGTTAGGCATCGCATTGGGTCTTGAGAAAATATTAATGAAGCAGCATAAGTTAGTCGGTTATTTCATTACCGACCAAAATAGTTCCTTTTTTGATTCGCTACAATTTTCAAAAATTCTAAACTATGTTCATAAGCATCCAAAGATTTGCTCATTAAAGGAGAAACAAACACGAGCTGGACTTCGTTTGTTATTGACTTTCAACGACGTAAAATCTGTCCAAAAAGGGTTACAATGTTTAGAGGCTGTAGTGGGTTAATTTAGAAAATATTGAGATTCAATAATTTCTTTAAAAATGATAAAATGCATTTTTGAGATGTTTTATCTCAAAGCCATTCCCGACTTTGATTAGGCTGACAATGTCAAATCGGACCTCCACGCCTAATTGATTTTCTTTAACATAAAAATCGATGGCCTCCACAATGCGCTGTTGCTGTTGCCGTTTTAAAAATGTTTCCGGAGCTCCGAAGAATCCAGTAGATCGCGTTTTTATTTCCACTGCAATCAATAGATTATCTTTAAGCGCAATAATATCAACCTCTGCTTTTCTGTGGCGTTAATTTTTTTCTAGAATGCGGTATTTTTTTTGCTTTAAAAACGCCGCAGCTCTGGCCTCGCCTTGGCGACCCAATTTGTAGGAAGTATTCATGTTTAGTAGGTTTTAAAAGCGTATTATAGTTTCAGATTTGGTAATATTAAGATCAATGGACCTCCCAAAAATTAAAGCATGATTTTCAGGCTTATGACCTGCGGGAATTCCAAAAGCAACAGGGAAATCATAGGGGTCTAAAATATTCATGATTAATTCTTCTATGCCAGTTCCCCAAGCAGGTGAATTGGCTTTAATATCCATCATGTCGCCCACAATAACCCCGTTACAATGGTCAAAATAACCGGCGCGCTTCAGGCTTTGCAACATGCGGTCAATGTGGTATTTATATTCTCCAATTTCTTCGATGAATAAAATTTTATTGCGCGTGTCTAATTGCGATGCACTTCCAAGTTGTGCTGTCAAAAGCGTGAGGTTGCCACCGCTCAAAACACCTTTTGCACTGCCCATTCGATTGGATTTATTTGGTTCAATACTGTGCTTTTCCAAGGTCCCAAATAGGCCAGCTTTTAAGGATGTGATCGACGCTGTGATGGCCTTGGCATCTTCTTCCATGTTAATAGGCATCATGGCGTGAAGCGTTTCATATCCTAAATTTTGAAGCTGATTGTGCAGGGCGGTAACATCGGAGTAACCAACCAGCCATTTGGGATTTTTTTTAAAGGTTTCAAAATTCAATTCGTCCATGATTCGCATGCTGCCATAGCCACCGCGGGCACACCAAATCGCTTTCACATCGGGCTTGTCTAAGGCCCATTGTAAGTCTTTTAGGCGTTGTGCATCAGTACCGGCGAAATGGTAACTTTCTGAAAATAAATGAGGGCCTAAAACTGGAACTAGCCCCCAGTTTTTTAAAAGCATTTGGGCGGCTTCAATAGTTTTTTTTCTGCTCTTTAAAATCCCTGCGGGTGCTACAATGGCAATTGTGTCTCCAACTTGAAGTATCGCTGGGCGAATGTATTTTTTTGACGCCATAGTTTGAGGAGTTTTAAAAGTAATTTTTGAAGATTTACTATACGTACAACTCATGAAAAGCAGCACGTAAAATAAAGATTTAAAATGCATTTCAAAGGGCTTTATGTAAAGATATAAAATTCTCTTGGGTTCTGTTCAGATTGCTGCTTTATTTGTGTATTTTTGTTATTACAATCTGAAAAATGTCAAAACGTTACACACTCACAGCAGCCTTGCCTTACACCAATGGCCCCATTCACATTGGTCATTTAGCTGGCGTTTACATTCCTGCGGATATTTATGCGCGTTACCTGCGATTGCAGGGATGTGATGTAGTCTTTATATGTGGTAGTGACGAGCATGGTGTCCCCATCACCCTAAAAGCCAAAAAAGAGGGAATAAGCCCACAAGATGTAGTCGACCGCTATCACAAGATTATTAATGATTCATTCAATGAATTTGGAATTTCATTTGATAATTATTCTCGGACTTCTGCTGCAATTCACCACGAAACGGCTTCTAATTTTTTTAAAACACTTCACGAAAAAGAGGTTTTTGTTGAAGAAACTTCAGATCAACTCTACGATGCAGATGCTCAGCAGTTTTTAGCCGATCGATTTGTGACAGGAACTTGTCCAAAATGCGGGAATACGGAAAGTTATGGAGATCAGTGTGAAGCTTGTGGAACCAGCCACAATGCTACAGATTTGATTGCGCCAAAATCAGTTATTTCTGGTAAAAAGCCTGAGTTGAAATCTACCAAACACTGGTATTTACCGCTCGACCAACACCAGGAATTTTTAAAAAACTGGATTGGGATTGAGCACAAAGATGATTGGAAGCCCAATGTATATGGACAATGCCTCTCATGGATCAATGATGGTTTGCGGCCTCGTGCTGTAACCCGAGATTTAAATTGGGGAATTCCTGTTCCTGTCAAAGGTGCTGAGGGAAAAGTATTGTATGTATGGTTTGATGCCCCAATTGGCTATATTTCCTCAACCAAAGAATGGGCTCAATCTAATGGAAAAGACTGGGAACCTTACTGGAAAGACAAAGACACCACTTTATTACATTTTATAGGAAAAGACAATATTGTGTTTCATTGCATTATTTTTCCAGCGATGCTGAAAGCAGAGGGTAGTTATATATTACCTCAGAATGTGCCTGCAAATGAATTTTTGAACCTAGAAGGAAAAAAACTATCCACCTCAAAAAACTGGGCCGTTTGGTTGCCTGATTACCTTAAAGACTTTCCCGACCAACAGGACGTACTTCGCTATGTGCTTACAGCAACAGCTCCAGAAACCAAGGACAATGATTTTACTTGGAAGGATTTTCAGTCGCGAAACAACAATGAGTTGGTCGCTATTTACGGGAATTTCATCAATCGTGTTCTGGTTCTGACGCATAAATATTATGAAGGGAAGGTTCCTGAGTCAGGTGATTTGATTGCTGCGGATACTGCTGTTTTGGAATTGCTTAGAAATACTCCAAAATTACTACAAACATCGCTTGATCGTTTCCGCTTCCGTGAGGCCAGTCAACTATTGATGAATTTGGCTCGTGCTGGAAATAAATATTTGGCCGATCAGGAGCCTTGGAAAGTCATTAAAACCAATCCGGAGCGGGTTCAAAGCATTATGAATACTGCCTTACAGATTGCCGCTGGTCTGGCAGTACTTTCTGAACCTTTTTTACCTTTTACGGCTAAAAAGTTACAGGGTATGCTTCAATTTAACACCAAACCGTCATGGGGAGCTATTCAACAAGGGCAAACTCTTCTAGTGGCGCAACATTGCATTGGAAAAGCCACTTTGTTGTTCACCAAAATTGAAGATGCTCAAATTGAAGCTCAGCTCCAAAAACTAAAGGACAGCAAGGCAGAAAACAACAAGGAGCTTAATGTTGAAGCTCAAAAGCCAAATATCTCATTTAAAGATTTTTCTAAAATGGACCTTCGTGTTGGGACTGTTGTGGCAGCTGAAAAAATGCCTAAAACCAAAAAACTATTGGTTTTAAAAGTAGATATTGGAGATGAGGTTCGTACAATTGTTTCTGGAATTGCAATGGATTACGCGGCAAGTGAAGTCTTAGGCCAAAAGGTTACAGTTCTCTGTAATTTGAAGCCACGTGCTTTACGGGGTGTTGAAAGCCAAGGGATGATTTTGATGTCAAAATCAGAAAGCGGTACTTTAATTTTTATAGAGCCAGACTCAAGCCTTGATGCCATTTCGGGAATGAGCATTAGCTAAAGACTTCAAAAGCAGAATAAACAATTAAATAAATTTTGAATTTATAATCAAAGTTTTGAATTGTCGGCGCGTTGTCATGGATTTTCCCGCTTATGACATAAATTCGCCCGGTTATTACACAAAATCCTCTTTAGGTTACATGATTCTTGCATTTTTTAATCTTTTGTTTTTCCTTTGACTTATAATTTGCAAGCAGCTTTGCTGTTTGTTATTACAGCTTAAGTTTAAGGCTTTTAAAAACAATTTAATTTAAACGTCTAGGATTGATTGGGCTAAAAGACATTCATAGACTTATTTTCTCCGCTTCTACAAGCGTGTAATTGAAAAAAATACAGCGCCAATTAAAAGGCGTTAATAGGTTGTAATTATATTTTAGATTTAGGTAGATTTTGATTTTTCTGTCTAGAATGATTTTTCTAAAAGTGTTGACGCCGTAGACACTTTTGTACTATAAATTCTCCTGCCAGCACAATATATCGTGTGGCATCAGGGTTTGGGACAAGACCAGGTACCGTAGGCAAGAGAATACATGAGAACCGCTGCTGGCTTTATGTAGGTTTAGGACTAACCCTAAGCTATTCTGTAAGAGTTTCAAAGGCGGTTCAACATGCAGATTCTATTGTTTTTCTTTTATATGTGCTTAGCCCTCCCATTTATGGGTGGGTTTTTTTATGTTTTTAATCAAGCAAGCTCAATTAGCTTATTTTTATAATTATCAAAAAAAATGTTTTATTTTTTTATACCCCTAAAATTATGGGGTTAAAATTATTAAATAAAAAAAAATATAAAAAAATACCCTATAATTTTATGGGTATTGATATAAAAAATATATTTTTACACTTATGACAGCCTAAAAGATGATAATTTTTAACTCTGTCTTTAATAAAATAATTATGGTCAATACATTTTTAAACACTTTTGGGAATTCAAAATTAAATACAAACAAATTATGAAGAAAGTAGAAGCAATCATTCGAAAATCTAAATTTTCAGCGGTAAAAAATGCCCTCCAACAGGTTGGGGTAAATTTTTTTTCTTACTGGGATGTAACCGGTATTGGAAATGAAAAAGAAGGCCACGTATATCGTGGTGTTTCTTATAGCACTAGTGACATTCAACGTCGATTTTTATCAATTGTAGTAAATGACAATTTTCTGGAACCTACTATTAAAGCCATTTTAGAATCTGGATCCACAGGAGAACTTGGAGACGGTAAAATATTTGTATTCGATATTCAAGAAGCTTACCGAATAAGAACTGGAGAAAGTGGAGGAAATACTCTAAACTAACTAACTAATACATTAAAATTAAGATATAAATTATGGAATTAACAACGAACAATGTATGGATGATGATTTGTACGGCGCTTGTGTTTTTTATGCACATGGGATTTGCATTTTTAGAAATTGGCTTGACTCGAAAAAAAAATACAATTAATATTTTATTTAAAAATATATTTATCATTACTACGGGGCTTTTATTGTATGGCATTGTGGGCTTTAATTTAATGTACCCAGGTTTTGCCGAAGGGGCCTTAGGTGTTTTTGGTTTTGCAGGCTTTGGGCTTCAAGCCCCTATGTTAGAAGGCGCTTTAGATTTGGCCTACAGTGAAGGCTACACTTATTGGACTGATTTTCTGTTTCAGGGCATGTTTGCGGCCACGGCTGCAACCATTGTCTCGGGTGCTGTTGCTGAGCGAATGAAAATTTTCCCATTCATGATTTTTACGGTTCTTTATGTTGGATTTGTTTATCCAATCCTAGGGTCTTGGAAATGGGGTGGCGGTTTTTTACAACAACTCGAAACGCCTTTTTATGATTTTGCTGGGTCCACCTTAGTTCACTCTGTTGGGGGCTGGGCAGCTCTTGTAGCAGTCATCCTTTTGGGGGCTAGAATTGGTAAAATAAAAGATGGTAAAGTCCAAGCCATTCCAGGGCATAATATCCCCCTAGCCACCGCAGGTGTTTTGATTCTTTGGTTAGGATGGTTTGGGTTCAATGGCGGGTCTGTACTTTCGGCCGATCCTGAGTTAACATCATTGACTTTAGTAACAACTTCCATTGCAGCGGCAGCAGGAGGGGTTTTTGCAGCTATTGTTTCGACAATAGTTTTTAAGAATTTAGATTTAACAATGTTTTTAAATGGTATTTTAGGTGGGCTTGTCGGAATTACAGCTGGTGCTGACCAAATGAGCCCAGCTGATGCTGTATTAATTGGTGCTATTGCGGGCTTGTTAATCGTAGCTGCTGTTTCGTTTTTTGACCGCTTAAAGTTAGATGATCCTGTTGGTGCAATTGCCGTTCACTTGGTCTGTGGTATTTGGGGAACANTGGCTGTAGGCCTTTTCGGCGCACTTGCATCGGTAGATCAATTTTTGAGTCAACTTACAGGGGTTGCAGCCTATGCGATTGCTTGTGTTTTGGTATCGTTTTTGATCCTAGGAATTTTAAAAGTTACTTTGGGAATTCGTGTGGGTGAGAAAGAAGAATTACAAGGCTTAGACATACATGAACACGGCATGAGTGCTTACTCTAACTAATGTTTTATTTTTATTGAAATTGTTAGTTTTGAANAGCACCCTCTTGGGGTGCTTTTTATTAATTCAATTAAAAAAATATTTTAAATTTGGTTTTTCAATTAAATCTGTAAATTTAATATAATGGCAAGTAGTAGGACAACTTTGAAAGAATTAGCTTCTATACTAGGACTTTCTATTTCAACAATTTCTAAAGCACTTAATGACAGTCACGAAATAAGCGATGCGACCAAAAAGCGCATTGTCAAAACAGCAAAGTTGTACAACTATCGGCCCAATAAAATTGCATTGGGATTAAAATCAGGACGTACCAATACCATTGCTGTAATCATTCCTTCTGTTCAGAATAGTTTTTTTGCGAGAGCATTGTACGGCATAGAAAGTGTAATTTCTAATTCAGATTACACTGCTATAGTTTGTATTACTAAAGAGTCTCATGAAAAAGAAGTCGCTAATTTTGACATGTTGAGCAATGGTGTTGTCGATGGATTTATTGTGGCTGTTTCTGAAGAAACTCAAACAGTAAAAAACTTCAGTCATTACGAAGATGCAATGAATCAGGGAAAGAGTATTGTCATGTTCGATCGTGTGATCGATTCCATTCCTTGTACCAAAATAAAAACCAATGATTATACAGCAATTTCAGAAGCTACAAATAATCTCATCGGATCAAAACGAAATCAGATTATTTTAGTTTCCGCAATTAATAACTTAAACGTTGGAAAACAAAGAACAAAGGGGTACCAAAAAGCGATGGAACATGCAGGGCTTTCCTCAGTTGTTTTAGAAGCAAACCTAGATCAAATTGAAAATGTACTAAAAGATTACGCAGAGAACAATGCTTTTGATGCTGTAATAGCCTTGGATACTGATGCCTCTTTTGCAGTCTATAAGGTAGCCAGTGAATTAGGAAAAAATATCCCAAGCGATATTGCGGTCATTGGATATATGAGCGAGCGCATAGCGCCTTATCTAACTCCAGAGCTCACAACCATTAATCAACACAGTTATACCATGGGTGAAACGGCTGCAAAAATGTTATTAGCACAACTTGAAAGTAAACAAAATACGGATCAAACGATTTTAATTGATTCAACACTGTCTCATCGCGTTTCGTCTTAAATTTCTATGAAAACAAAAAACCCACATTTCGTGGGTTTTTTGTTTTTTATTTACAGCAGTAAAAGTTAAATTGGTTAATTTTGAAAAAGCACCCTCTCAGGGTGCTTTTTTTATGGCTTCATTTAAAAAAAATCTTTTAAATTTGGTTTTTTAATTAAAGATTATGAAATTTAAAATTACGCTTCTTTATGTTTGTTTGCTTTACTCCTTTAACTTGTGTGTTGCACAAACCGATTCAGACTTTATCGATCACTACAAAATGTATTATGCACAAATGCAAAAACAAGGGGATGTTCAAGGCATTATAAATGCGATGACACACCTCTTGGTTTTAGAGCCCAATGTCGCCAGAAAGGACACGCTTGCAGCTTACTACATGAATGAAGGAAAATATTTACAGGCATTGAACCTTTTGGGGATTGAAAAAGACACATTAGATAGTAATATGGCATTAGAAGTTAAGGCTGTCTCTTTAAAGTCATTAAATGAGCCCGCTCGCGCACTTGAGCAGTATGAGCTGTTGTTTAAACGGTTACCCACTGCAAGTTTGGCTTATGAGTTGGCAGATTTAAAAATATCAACCAATGATATTATGGGAGCCAACCTAAACATCACCTATGGTATTGCGAACAGTACGCAGCAGATGATGAAGCCTTATTACGAAACTCAAACGCCTTATCAAGTACCCCTCAAGGTTGGATTTATGTATTTAAAGGCCATTGCTAAATTCAGAGAAAATCCGGAGACAAATCACGAGGCCGCAATTGAATTATTAGATGCTACTTTGGCTGTAGTTCCTAATTTTAATTTAGCAACTTTGGCTAAAAGTGCCATTGCTAGTCAAAAACCCGAAACCGTTTTAGATTAAGATATTATGTCTCTTTAAAAAAAACCACAGTTTTGTGGTTTTTTTGTTTTAAACACATATTAATTTTTTGTTCAATAAACTCAGATTTATTTCAAAAGAATTTTTTTAGTTATGTGCATATTATTGGATTCTATTTCTAGAAGGTAAATACCTTTGGAGAATCCACTCAAATCTAGTTTGTAATTTGAGTTTTCGTTCGAGTCTTTAAATAATAGCTTAGTTGTGATGTCACGAACATATATATTGTACCTGGTAGTATTGTTTAAACGGATGTTAAAAATATTTGATGAGGGGTTCGGATATACTACAAATTTTATTAAATTTTCATCGTTGGTGCTTAGCGTCGTTCCATCAATTACAAAATCATCAATTAAAGCCCCTTCTTCAGTAACATATTGGTCTGTGTGCAAAACGAATCTAAAAATGATATTATCATTGGTTCCGAGTCCTGTCAAATCATACGCATATTCTGTCAAATTAAGATTCGTTCCTGTCCATTGCGCACCAATACAATTATAGCAATCNTNATTNACACCNTCTCCAGAAAANCTTGANCTNTTGTACCAATTGGGATCATCNGCANTNCCNANGNNNTTCCANNTTTGNCCNANATCTGTTGAGTATTGCATNTATANCAAGTCCCAATCNAATTCAATCNCAAAAGCCATNTTNAATTTTAAAANNGGNTNTNCAATNGAGGTTAAATCAAAGCAAGGNGAGTAGAGAAAGCTTTTTGTNTTGTTNGAATAATNNCCATCTAAATTAGTGGCATAGGCTTGGATTCCCGAAGTAGTAGAATTTAATTGATCTCCATCTGGTATTCCGCGTTCCCAAAGTTCGTCAGAATCTGATGCGACTAATAAATCGTCGTTTTCTGATTCGAATGTGTAAACAGTTTGAGTTTCGCCAGGTTTATTGGCTTTTATGAAAGTGTTTTTGTTATTATTGGTAGAATAGGTGTCGTTTTCTATATCAACACTTACTGAAAAGACTTGCGATCCAAATGCGATGTTTAAACTCCCAATGTCTATAACCTCTTGCTCAAGAGAAGATATAGAGCCATTCCATATCTGAGAAATGCTCGGCTCATTGTCAATGTTATAAGATATTTCAATTTGAGTAATTAAATTTTGGCCGTTATTTTTTACAATAATTTGAGGACTAATATTACCGCAGGAAATATCATCGATTGAAGGGTTTTGTATAGCCAATAATTTGATATCATTTTCAGCCAATGCAGTGCTCCCCATAGTACTTCTCCATATACCTCTTCCATAAGTTGAAGCAATAATTTGATTCTCAAGAATATTAATACTTAAATCTGTTACTGATGTATTTGGAAGGTTGTTTTCAAAAGCCAACCAATCATTTATATTGTCATCGTAACGGAATACCCCTAAACTTGTACCTAAATACAAGACGTTTTGTGGTGTATCTGGTTGGTGTTTTAAAACATTTTTGACCACTGATGGTAAATTTCCAGAAATATCTGAAAAAGTACTACCTTGATTTAGTGATTGATATACTTTACCTGAGCTGCCACGGGTGGTAACATATAAGATGTTATTGTCATTATTGTTTACCTCAATCGCGGTTAAATTATTTNGGAAACTGCCAAGATTTGTAAAATTTACCCCGCGGTCTGAACTCTTGTATAAAACTTCGTTTGTAGCCACATAAATGATATCGCTATTAATTGGGTCTAGTTCAAGTACATCTATGTTGGTCCCAAAGCTTGAAGATATAGCAGTAAAATTATCATTTTCAAATCGATACAAACGGTCATAACCTGCAAAAACCTCACTTTCACTGTTTATATTGAGTGGAGTTATCCAATTTCCGTTAGTTGGGCCACTGTAACCCACAGTATTAAACATTCCAGAATTTTCATTTACAAAAAGAGTTTGGCCCAATTGCATGAATCCATAGTAAAGATTATCATTGTTGGGGTCAATAACACTTTCCATACCATCCCCACCATGATAATTGTTCCATTGATTAAAGTAAGCAAATCCACCATTGTCTTGGGTACCCCCAGCAATTTTATTCGCGTTTTGCTTGGAAACGGAAACTCTGTAAAATTGCCCAATGGCCATGTTTGCCGTCATATCAGAAAAAGTGCTACCCTGGTTAGTGGATTTAAAAAAACCACCATCTGACCCTACATATAGTTCATTGTTGTAAAATTTCAAAAAATGGATATCAGCATGAGTATAAGTTTCATTTCTTGAAAACCATTCATTCAATTTTATAAAACTATTACCTCCGTCAATGGATTTCCATATATTTAAAACACCAGAATAAAGTTCATTTTCGTTGGTATCAGAAACGGCAAAAGCCAAATCAAACCATGCTTGAGAGCTTTCGTATATATCTGTTGTGTTGTTCATTTTTACAAATGTGGCACCTTCGTCAAAGGACTTATATAAACCCTCATATCCATAGTTGTTTGTGCTAGCTAGTATATAGACTAAATTATTATTCGCTTTAGTTACATCCATTACCAAACGGGCTGAATTTCGAGGCAGGCCAAAACTGTTACTTGTAAAGCTATTACCACCATCTGTAGATTTAAAAAATGTTGAGTCTGTGATGGCGTAAATCGTTGAAGAATCCTCTGGTTTTTGTTTTACTCCCTGAAATGCACCGCTTTGAGCCAAACTCCAAGTATTCCCACCATTATTGGTTTTAAACAATCCATTGTTTGTTGCTGCCCATAAAGTGTCAGGATCTGATTGATCCATTTCAAGCTCATAAATTCTGCTTGGCGAATTGATTGGATTCATTCCTGTTTGATTCCATGAATAACCGCCATCGTTGGACTTCCATATGCCAACACTGTAGGAATCTCCTGCATCGTCATCTCCAGTTGCAATATAAACGATTTGAGGATTACTAAAATCAATTGCAATGCTAGAAACTCCAATCTGTGGCAGCATATCTGATAAGGCAACATAAGTAAGACCTCCGTCTATGGATTTCCAAATACCACCAGAGGGAGTTCCAACGTATACAATATCGGGATTTGTTGGATGTGGGGTTATGCAATTTACACGACCAAGGTTCAAATAGGAAGTTGATCGGTTTAGAAAATCTGTTGGACCAATAGAAACCCAGTTACTTTCATCTGTAATGGATTGCGCTGGGGTTCTCAGATGTCGAGATTCAGTCTTATTTAACCATGTATTCCAAAATTGTTGTCTTGTAGGTAAATAACCGGCTTCGTCTACGTAATTTTGCCANTAGGCCTCCCACCTTTTAAATGGCTTGTAGCCACTGCCTTTGGTATTTTTGTCCCGTGTTTCCCAATATATGTTTCCAGCATCAACAATATTTTCAAAGAGAATTTTCTCATCAAGTGGAATCTCTAAATTTTTAACCCAAGGAGCGCTAGGGTTGATTTGTGCTAATGATATTGAAGCTGTTGTAAGAAAAAGAAGTTTTATAAAAAGTTTCAATTAACGTATTATTTANTGATTGATTGTATATATTTTTCATGCGTTTTATTGATTTGGTGGATGAGGGTGTTGTACGCGTTAAGCGTGTTGTTTTTGGTTTTTTTAATTTGTTTGGACCCTTTTGGGTGCTTTAAAGAAGCTTCATAGAATTTGTAGGCATTTGTCTCTAAAACTTTGATGCGTGCCCAAATGTTATTTGTATTTAACAAGTTGGGCATATTAATGTCAAGGTTTATAAAAAGTTGCTTGATATCATTTTTTTGGAGTTCAATAATAGATGGGGTATCCATTTCCATTTTTATAATTTCATTTTTTAAGGCGTATAAGGCCGTCCAGTCCTCTATTACTTTTAGAGTTGGGGTATTGACTTCTTNAAGAGGTACTGTTTTTAAATCAAGGTCTTTAGCCCCAGTTGAAGATTTCATAACTTCTACATTAGATGTATCTTCATTGATATTAGTATTTGTCTCACATTTGGTTAAAAATGTAAAAAACATTATGTGAGCAATTATAGTCAACAATTTTCTTAACATCTAAATCAAATTTGAAGGTATTTGTAGATTGTACAAATATGAGCAATTAATAGATTAATTTTTTATAATTAATTGTTAATTTTCGAAATCTAAATAGTTAAAACTTTTAATAAAAAAAACCCATTCAAATGAATGGGCTTGTGTGGTACCTCCAGGAATCGAACCAGGGACACACGGATTTTCAGTCCGTTGCTCTACCAACTGAGCTAAGGTACCCCGCATAATGCAGCAGCAAATATAATGCAATTTTAGTTTTACCAAAGTAAATAATTAAAAAAATGGTTTTGTAAATTTACAGTCTAAAACATCTTATGAACTTAATTGTTGACATCGGAAATTCAAGTGTTAAATTAGCCGTTTTTGAAAAACAAACATTGACTTTTTTACATCGTGAAAAAGCCAATGACTTGGAGCGTTCCGTTTTAGAGATATTAAATCGTTTTCCTAAAATTGAGCANATTTTTGTAGCCTCAGTGGCGGCCTTTGACTCAAGCCATTTTAGCAANTTTTTCAGTTCTTATAAGCTATTGTTTTTAAATTCAAAAAGTAAGTTTCCTTTTAAAAATTTATACCAAACCCCAGAAACCCTTGGTCCAGACCGTATGGCGTTGGTCGCTGCAGCGGTTTGTAAATATCCCAATCAAAATGTTTTGATTATTGATGCAGGGACTTGTATCACCTATGATTTTATTGATGCCAAATCGAATTACTACGGCGGAGCTATCTCCCCTGGGATTCATATGCGCTACAAGGCACTCTATGAAAATACCGATCGTCTTCCNTTACTTGAACCCATTATTCCTTCTAATTTCATTGGGAATTCAACACAAAGCGCCATTCATTCTGGAGTTGTTTTTGGTGTTGTTAATGAAATTGAAGGGATTGTAGCTTCGTATAAATCTAAATATTCTGATATAACAGTAATATTATCAGGAGGTGATGCTAATTTCTTGTGTAAACAATTTAAAATTAGCATATTTGCTTTCTCAAATTTTCTTTTAGAAGGACTTAATTTTTTATTAGAATATAACTCAAACAAATGATCAGAAAGTTATTGATTTGTGCCACTGTTGTAATTTCAAGTATTGCAACTGCACAAGAAAGCACAAGCTCACCCTACTCATTTTATGGCCTTGGAAGCCTCAAATTTAAAGGTACTGTGGAAAACAGATCCATGGGCGGAATTAGTGTATATTCGGATAGTATTCATATTAACCTAAGAAACCCAGCTTCCTACACGGGTACAAATTTAGCGCTCTACAACAATGAGGCCCGCCCTGTTAAATTTGCTTTGGGAACAAGTTTTTCATCAACCACGATTGAAACTTCTACAGCCTCTGACAGTTACAGCAATTCTGCTGTAGACTATTTAGCAGTGGCTTTGCCATTGAATAAGTTTGGATTGGGTTTTGGTGTTTTACCTTATTCATCTGTAGGTTATAATCTACAGTCCAGAAATGAAAACAATGATTTGCAGTACCGATACAGAGGAGAGGGCGGTATCAACAGGGCCTTCGTAGGTTTGGGCTATCAAGTTTCTAAAGATTTAAAAATTGGCGTGGAAACCCAGTATAATTTTGGCAATATTTCCAATACGAGTATTGCTTTTGGTTACAATGATTTTGGTGAATTATTGCAATTTCAGAGTCGAGAAGTAAACCGCTCAGATTTAGGAGGATTTTCCTTTGATTTTGGAACGATTTTTAACAAAAAAATAAACAATGCTCTTGAGCTCATGGTTGCAGCAAGTTACACTCCCGAGGCAAGCATAGCGTCTAAAAACCAAAGCGAATTCTCGACCATCGTCATTGATTCTGACGAAACAGAATTTATTGTTGATTCTTCAATTGTTGATTTAGAGTCGGATAATCTTGCAGAGACAAGTTTAATTTTGCCATCTAAAACCAATTTTGGGATTGGTATCGGAAAGCCCCGAAAATGGTTTGTTGGAGTAGATTATACGTTTTTAGAAGCCTCCAAGTTTTCCAACCGCTTTGTAGAGATCGACAATACAACTTTTGAAGATGCTACATCTTTGTCAATTGGAGGGTTTTTTATACCAAAATACGATTCCTTTGGTAATTACTGGAAACGCATTGTTTACAGGACGGGTTTGCGTTTAGAGCAAACAGGATTGGTTGTCAATAACGAGTCCATTGAAGAATTTGGCATATCTTTTGGGGTAGGTATTCCAGTTGGGCGGTTTTTTTCAAATGCTAACTTAGCATTTGAATGGGGCAAAAGAGGCACCACCGATTCAAATTTAGTCAAAGAGACCTTTTTTAATGTTAATATCAGCCTCTCACTAAATGATCGTTGGTTTGAAAAGCGAAAGTTTAATTAAATATATGCTTGAACAAAACAAATTAAATATGAACATTAAAATTACATTGATTATTGCATTTTTTTGCATTTTTGGACCACGTGGTTTTACTCAAAATCAAGAAGACATTCAAACTTTGTCTATTTTTAGTGAGTATGTGAAATCTAAAAACTACGATGCAGCATACACGCCTTGGATGGAACTCCGTAAAAGAAACCCACGTTTTAACAAAGCTATTTTTGTTTACGGAGAACGAATTTTGAAAGACAAAATTAAAAAGAGTGCGGGTGAAGAAAAAGTAAATTTTATAAATGATATGTTGGCATTATGGGAAGAACGTGCCCAATACTTTTCATCTGTCACTCCAAAAGGGACCTACATGGCAAAGGCCTGCCAGTTAAGATACGACAATAGGAACGCCCTGGGGCTTGATAAAATGCAGTTACATTCAGCTTTTAGTGAGGCTTATAACACTGATCCTAAGACATTTACCAATCCAAAAAGTCTGTACACCTATTTCTCATTGGTAGTCGATATGTATGACGCGGGAAATATACCTGCACAAGAGCTTTTTAACAGCTATGAAATTGTGACAGAGAAAATTGAGAGTGAGGTTAAAAATTATACCAATAAAAGAAATGCATTTTTAAATGAATATGGTACTCCTAAAGAACTTCCTCGTACAGACGCTTCTCGTTTAAAGTCTTATAACAGTTATTTGAAAGCTTATGATCAAATTTCATCAAGTATTGACTTGAAATTAGGGTCTCGTGCCAACTGCGAAAATTTAATTCCGCTGTACAGTCGAGATTTTGAAACTTTTAAAAATGATGGATTGTGGTTGCAACGCGCCATGAATAGAATGTATGCTAAAGGCTGTAATGAAGATCCTTTATTTGTCAAAATTGTGGAACAGAAAAATAATTTAGAGCCCAATGCTGACACTTCTTTTTATCTTGGATTGTTAATGGAAAAATCAGGTCAAACTGATGAAGCATTGGCATTTTATAATCAGGCAGTAAATCTTGAAACCGATGAATTTGCCAAAGCAAAAATTTTATTCAAAATTGCTACAAATTTCAAAAAGAAAGGCCGCTATGGCCAAGCCCGTACTTATTACCAAAAAACCCTAAGTTTTAATCCCAGCATGGGAAGGTCTTATCTTGCTATAGCAGCAATGTATGCCAAAAGTGCAAACAATTGCGGAACAGATAATTTTTCCAAAAGAGCCGTCTATTGGTTGGCTGCGAAAGAAGCCGCCAAAGCCAGTAGAGTGGATCCAAATATGAAGAAAAATGCCGCTAAATCCATAGCGAACTTCAAAGCAAAAGTCCCTCAAAAAAGTGAGATATTCTCATCCGGAAGAGCAGGTGAAACGATCAATATTGGCTGTTGGATTCAGCGCAGTGTTAAAGTGCCAAATCTTTGATGAAAATAAAGCCTTCCATCTCAACTAAAAAAATCGCTGTTTTATTCATCATAGCCATGCTTTTTTCTTGTTCCAAGAGGCTTGATCAAATCCAAGTCAACAATAAAACAGATTTTTTACCCATGTCTATTGCCGAAAACATCAACACAAAATATACGGATTCTGGTCGATTAACTTCTATTTTGGTAAGTTCAAAAATGATTAATTTCTCGAATCAAGACTTCCCTTTTTACGAATTTCCAGAAGGCATCCATCTTACACTATTTGACAAAAAAAAAGCATCAAGTACAGTGGTGTCAAACCACGCCATGGTATATAATGAAACCGATCTGATTGATTTGAGAGGCGATGTAGTTTTAACAACAGCCACCAATGACACGCTTTTCACGGATCAATTGTATTATGATCAAAAAAAAGAATGGTTATTTACAGATTTTCCTGTAAAATTTAGAACCAAAGACTACATCACCAATGGCAATGGCTTTGACGCCAATCAAGATTTTACAAATGCCCAAGTTTTAGAGGTCATGGGCAGGATTTACATTGCGGAATAAAACGTATCTTTACTATAAGATCAATCAGTTAAATACATGAAATTTTTACATTACTTTAAATATTTTTATCTCTTTTTCGCTTGTTTATTTGCCTATGATGCCATTGGAAAATGGGCTTCAAATAGAGAAGGGGCCTACCTCTCATTATTTTTTGTAGCCTTTGCGATTTTTATATTCTTTTTTAGAAATAAATTTCAGCAGCGATTCAAAGATCGAGAGAAATTATAACTAAATGACCTCAGAAGTCCTTATAATTATATTGAGTTTATTTTTTTCAGCCTTCTTTTCAGGGATGGAAATCGCTTTTATTTCCTCGAATAAAATTCACATTGAAATTGAAAAAAAACAAGGTGGATTTTTATCTAAATTACTCAGTAAAATTACTGCTAAGCCTTCTAAATTTATAGCCACAATGCTCATTGGTAACAACATCGCACTTGTTGTTTATGGCTTGTACATGGGCGACCTATTGGTTGCTTGGTTTTCAACCCATATTCCCAATGAAGTAGGCTTATTGTACTATTTTTTCGACGAATTAAGTTTGTTGACCCAAACAATCATATCTACTTTGGTGATATTAATCACTGCGGAGTTCTTACCCAAAGTGTTTTTTCAAATATACGCCAGTACTCTACTAAAATTATTGGCGCTTCCAGCCTATGTTTTTTATATCGTTTTTTCATTTTTTTCAAATTTTGTGATTTGGATATCAGATTTGGTTTTGAAAACATTTTTTAAAACCAAAGGAGATGAAATTCCATTGGCTTTTACCAAAGTAGAATTGGGGCATTACATCAGTGAACAAATGGCAACGGTTGCGGTAGATGAGGCTATTGACAGTGAAATCATGATTTTTCAAAACGCACTGGACTTTTCAGACGTCAAGGCCAGAGAAGTAATGGTGCCTCGCACCGAATTAACTGCCATTGAAATTCACGATAATATCAAAAACTTGAGTGCATTATTTACACAAACTGGGCATTCAAAAATTGTAGTTTATAAAAACTCGATTGATGATATTCTAGGATACGTCCATGCCTTTGACTTATTTAAAAATCCAAAGTCTATAAAATCTATGCTGATGCCTGTTGAGTTTGTCCCAGAAACCATGTTGGCAAAAGACATTTTGAACGTTTTGACTAAAAAGCGAAAAAGTTTAGCTGTTGTACTGGATGAATATGGAGGAACCTCCGGGATTTTAACGGTGGAAGACATTGTAGAAGAGTTGTTTGGTGAAATTGAAGACGAGCACGACTCAGTCGCGCTCACTGAAACACAGTTGGATAAAGACTCCTTTCTGTTTTCTGCCCGCTTAGAAGTGGATTATCTTAATGAAACCTACAAATTACAACTGCCAGAACACGAAAATTATGAAACCCTTGGAGGGTTGATTGTTCACCACACTGAAACGATTCCTGTTCAAAATGAACATATTAACATTGCAGATTTTCAGTTTACGATCGAGGAAGTATCCAATACCAAAATTGAAATGATTTCACTGAAACTCACCACAGATGATTGACTTTATGCAATTGTGTAGAACAAATATTAGATCCCTTTTTATTAATTCAAATTAAATTGGTATTTTCGTCCACTGTATTTTTAAATTTTAGACAACAANTTCATGGCTGTATTAAACAAAATTAGACAACGATCAATTTTCTTAATTATCGTTATTGCACTCGCATTATTTTCATTTGTTATTGGAGATATTTTCACCAATTTAGATTCCAGTTCAGCCTCTGATTCCGCCATTGCCACAATCAATGGAGTCGATGTAGAACGTAATGAATTCATGAATAAAGTGGAAAACATCCAACGCCAATCAAATGGCTCCATGACCAACACGCAAGCCATGAATCGTGCATGGGATAACGAAGTTCGTGCCAAAGTCATGCAATCTCAATATGACGCGCTCGGATTATCTGTAGAGCGTGATTATATGCGAAACCTNTTAGAGCAAAATTTAGGATCNTTTGAAGAATTTAAAAATGAAGCGGGTCTCTTTGACCAAGACAAGTTGAACGAATTTATCGCCAATCTTAAAGCCATTGCTCCCGAGACAACGACCTTAGGAGGCTCTGTCATAGACTACAAATCTTGGACAAATTTTGAACAAAATGTTGCAATTTCTGGGGTACAACAAGCCTATTTTAACATGGTTAAATCCGGAATTACGGGTACCCATACAGAAGGAGAATTGGATTACCAACTTGAGAACGACAAGGTCGATTTGAAATACGTTCAAATTCCATACTCTAGTGTCGCTGACAGTACNATATCAGTCAAGACCTCAGAAATAAAGGCNTACATGAAGCGCTTTCCTAAAAAATATGAGGTTGAGGCGTCAAGGGATTTGGTTTTTGTGGAATTTAAAGAAGAAGCTTCCTTAGCAGATGAACAAGCCATCCAAGCCGATTTAAGTGCTTTAGTTGCTGACCGTGAGGAATTCAATGAAGCTGCCAATGCAACGCAAACCATTGTAGGGTTTAAAAACACCAAAGACAATGCTGAATTTGTCAACTCCTATTCTGCTGATAATTACAATNACAATTATGTTTTTAAATCATCTTTTGCATCAGATCAAGCCGATAAAATATCTGGACTTGCTGAAGGTGAAATTTATGGGCCTTACAAAGAATCAGGATTTTATAAATTATCCAAAATGGTATCTTTAAAACGCATTCCAGATTCTGCAAAAGTCCGCCACATATTGACCCCTTTTGTAGGGAGCACTCGCGCAGATGCTTCGGTCACCAAAACAGAAGCGGAAGCCAAAACAACTGCCGATAGTATTTACAAGGTTTTAAAGCGAAACCGCTCTAAATTCAAATCTCTTCTTTCTTTGTCTTCAGACAAAGTGAGCAATGAAAAAGACGGCGTGATAGAATTTGCCTACACTGCTGGTTTTGCACCTGAGTTTAAGGCCTATTCTTTTGAAAATCCCAAAGGAAGTTTAGGGGTTGTGAGAACCGATTTTGGTTACCACGTGATAGAAATTTTAGGGCAAGGCACCTTTCAACAAGCCTATAAAGTAGCGACCATATCGCAAGCCATTGAGCCCTCAGTTGAAACGGTTGATGAAGTTTTTAAGAANAAATCAAAATTTGAAATTGCTGTTGCCGATGCTGATTTTGAAACCGTTGCTGCCGAAAACAACTATGAAGTCCGACCGGTGAGCAGTATCAAGGAGTTGGATGAAAACATCCCTGGTCTGGGTGCACAACGCGCCATTGTACGTTGGGCTTTCGATGATAGTGCCAGCGAGGGTGATTTTAAAAGCTTTAATACTACAGCAGGTGGCTTTGTGGTTGTAAAGCTCACTGGAGTCAACACAGCAGGTTTGATGTCTACAGAAAGTGGCTCTGTTACAGCTTTGCCAGAAATAAGAAAAGAAAAGAAAGCAGAGATTATAAAGGACCGCATCCCTGCCACAACTCTTGATGAGATCGCCACTTCAGAAGGTCAAACCATCAAAACGGCCGTTGCAGTCAATATGAAAAATCCAACCCTTTCAGGGGCTGGTCGTGAGCCTTTGGTCATTGGAACCGCCTTTGGATTGCCAGAAGGTGCTACTTCTGAGCTCATTTCAGGAAACTCGGGGGTTTATGCTATTCAAGTCACCAAAGTGACAGCAGCAGCTGCGCTTCCAAGTTACCAAGCCGCCGCCAACAGAGTTGGAAAAGCCAAGGAAAATGCAGTCAATACCCAATTGTACAATGCTCTTAAAGACGCTGCTGAGATTGAGGATAACAGAGCTGTTTTTTACTAGAAAATTTCAAATAAATAATTTTAAGGGACTGATTTTTCAGTCCTTTTTTTATAATACCATCTCCCCAAAGGAGATAATCGTGGTATACCCTTTATCCTTAAAATATTGAAGGTTGTTTCCAGTTGCCAAAAAGAAATCTCCGCCCCAAGCGCCCAAACTTTTTATCGCCCCATTGTAATCAGAAAAGTGTGAGGCTTTTATGGGGGGGTGTTNNATAAGATTGCCCACAATAGTCTCGTGTTTGCTCATCAGTACTTCAAATTCTTCTAAAGTAGTGGCCACCAAAAGTGCATCGGTAAGGGCATTCAATTCAGAAAAATCAAGACTTTGTGTTGTTTTTAGGGTATTGTAGTGTGCAATGGCGTCGCGGCTGTTTTGCTTTTGGTTCTGGTGTACAAAAAATAGCTGGTCTTTAAAAGATGGATTAAACACTGCTTTTTCAACCTTGGGAGATGATTTTAAGTTTTTTTGNAAAGTAATCGGGTAGGGGTNTTGCGCACAAGCAATGTCATAGCCACTGCCACCAAAAGTTGCAGCTAGCAGCTTGTAGGCATCTACTTTGGCCCATTGTGCCAAATTGTTAATCAATGTTGAGGACGACCCTAACCCCCAATTTTGAGGAAACTCCAAACGGCTATGCATTTCAAATCCATTATGGGCTACAAAACAGCCAGGNTGAAGTTTGGCTATCGCCAAAAAACACTCCGAAAGTCGCTTTGCTGTTTCATTGGTTACGTTTGCTTCAAAGCTTGNAAGTTGTAAAGTTGTTTCAAACCANAGTGTGCCATTATGGTCAAAACTTTTCCAACGAATTTCNGGGCTTTCAATGGGTTTTACTTCAAGCGATTGTCCTAATTTGGTAGGTAGGGCCAAGGCTTTGGCACCGTCCAAAACTGCATATTCTGCAGTGATTAACAATTTTCCGTGGCTATAAAATTTTTCCATTAGTCACGTAGGTTTTTAAGGGCTTCGGCCACTGCACTTTGGGAAACACTATTGGTTTTAAAATGTGTGATCAATTGTTCTTTTTCAGCCGGATTGGCCTGCAATTGATTTAAAATGTTAAGCAAGTGCATTTTCATATGNCCTTTTTGAATTCCGGTGGTAGTGAGGGAGCGCAGGGCTGCGAAATTTTGGGCCAGTCCCGCAACAGCAACAATTTGCATCAAGTCTTTAGCAGAGGGTTTACCCAGCAATTCCAAGGCAAATTTCACCATGGGGTGTAAGGCCGTTAGTCCCCCAACAGTCCCTAGGGCAAGGGGGAGGTCTACCCAAAACCTGAACATATTGTTTTCTAGTGTGGCATGGGATAAACTTGCATATTGTCCCGATTTTGCCGCATAGGCATGAACCCCGGCTTCAACCGCTCTAAAATCATTTCCAGTGGCGATGACCAGGGCATCTACNCCATTCATAATGCCTTTGTTGTGAGTGNCAGCACGAAAGGGTTCAACTTCCGCAATACGTACCGCTTGTATGAATTTTTCAGCAAATTCACTTCCAGTAAAATGACCCTCAAGTGTTAAATCATCCACTGCACAGCTCACTTCGGCACGAACGACGCAATTGGGAACATAATTCGATAATATACTCATTACAACTTCAGGTAGAAACCCTTTTAGACTAGAAACGTCTTTAGATAAAGTTTCAAAAGTTACCGCGATTTGTTCCAAGCATGAATTGATAAAATTCGCACCCATGGCATCAGCGGTTTCAAAAGTTACTTCGAGTTGGTAATAATGCGGCATTTTTGATGTACAATCAATCAGCTGTAAATCTAAAATACCACCCCCGCGTTTTTCCATGTTTTTTGTTAAAGACGCAGTGGACTTTAAAAGTTGAGGTTTTAAAGCTTCAAAATAGTTGCTTAAAGCGTCTTTTTCACCCTTAAACGTAAAGTGAACATGTCCAATTTTTTCAGTGGACAATACCGTTGTTTTAAAACCACCTCGGNTNAACCAAAACTTAGCGGCATTGCTGGCAGCAGCCACTACGGAACTTTCTTCAATGGTCATTGGTAGAGCGTAAAGCCTTTCATTGATTAAAAAATTGGGTGCAACCCCGAAAGGCATATAAAAGTTTGAAATGGTATTTTCTATAAACTCGTCATGCAATTGCTGCAGTTTTTTGTCTTCATTCCAATAGGATTCCAAAACAGTTTTGGCTTGTTTGTTATTTCCAAAGTGATTAGCAATCAGCCAATTAATTTTTTCAACTTTAGACAATTTAGAAAACCCCGAGATTGATTTTTGCATGCTTNTGTATTGATNCACAAAGATACTATTCTATCCATTATATGAAAAGGCAATTGTTAAATTGAGGATTAATCACTTGGTAAAAGCGGAATTCTGATTTTTTTTTAGTAAAATTGATGTCATTTTTACATTNAATTCTATGCTGCGAAAATCCCTATTTTCAATACTTTTTGTATCGTTTTCACTTATTTCTTTGGCCCAAGTNAAAGAAATCACCCTTGAAGACATATGGAATGGATCCTTCAGAACCGAGCGTATGGAAGTATTGCATTCCATGAAAAATGGACAACAATACTCCGTTTTAAATTTTAACCGCTCCACCCGCTCCACATCTATTGATCTCTACGACTACAAAACCCAGTCAAAAGTTGCGGCTTTGGTTGATTCCAAAGATTTAGAAGCCATTCCTTATTTTACAAACTATACTTTTAGTGCAGATGAATCAAAAATCATCCTCGCAACTGNAGTTGAATCCATTTATAGACGCTCCACATTAGGAGTGTTTTTTGTATATGATATCGCCTCGANGCAACTTCAAAAAGTTTCAGACTCTAAAATTCAAGAGCCCACTTTTTCTCCGGACGCTTCACAAGTTGCCTATGGGTTTAATAACAACCTTTATCTCAAAGATTTAAAAAGTGATCGCGNAAAGCAAATTACTTTTGATGGTGAAAAAAATAAAATCATCAATGGCATTACGGATTGGGTCTATGAAGAAGAATTTGCATTTGTCCGCGCCTATGAGTGGAATGCCGATGGTCAAAAAATCGCTTTTTTACGCTTTGATGAAACCGCTGTTCCAGAATTTTCAATGGATGTTTATGGGCAAGCCCTTTACCAAACACAACAGGTTTTTAAATACCCTAAAGCCGGTGAACAAAATGCGGTTGTATCGCTTCACATATATGATTTAAATAAANATTTAACNAATGAAGTCAANTTGGAGAAATCTTACAATGATTTTTATATTCCACGNATCAAATGGACNTCAGAAGCTNCCATTTTGAGTGCACAATACATCAACCGCCATCAAAATGAATTGGATTTATGGGCCATTGATACTGTGTCTAATACCAGTTCAATTCTTCTCACAGAAACTGATGCGGCTTATGTGGATGTGACGGACAATTTAACTTTTTTAAAAGACAACAGTTTTATTTGGACTTCTGAAAAAGATGGTCATAACCACCTCTATCATTACAGCAAAAAAGGCAAACTCATCAACCAATTGACCAAGGGAAATTGGGAAGTAACTGCCTATTACGGTTGCGATGAAAGAAATAAACGCATTTATTACCAGTCGGTTGAAAATGGTTCCATCAATAGAGATGTTTATGCGGTTGGTTTGAATGGAAAAAAGAAACACCGCCTTTCGGCAAAAACCGGTACCAATGCCGCTGCTTTCAGTGCTGATTTTACCTATTATATTAATACTTTTTCAAGTGCTATCACCCCCCCAATTTACACCCTAAACAGCAGTTCGGATGGCCAGGTTTTAAAAACCATCAAAACCAATGATGCATTGGTTGAAAAGTTAGGAGCCTATACCATTTCTGAAAAGGTTTTTAGCACCCTATCAGTCAATGGAAACGATTTGAACATGTGGACGATCAAACCCCTAGGTTTTGACCCCAATAAATCCTATCCAGTGCTGATGTATCAATATTCGGGGCCTGGCTCCCAAGAAGTCGCCAACCGATGGAATGACTCTAATGACTATTGGTATCAAATGTTGGCGCAGCAAGGCTATTATGTGGTTTGTGTTGATGGCCGTGGCACTGGCTTTAAAGGCGCTAATTTTAAGAAAGTCACCTATATGAATTTGGTGAAATACGAAACAGAAGACCAAATTGCCGCAGCTAAGCAGTTATCAAAACTACCCTTTATAGATGAAAGCCGCATTGGGATTTGGGGCTGGAGTTTTGGGGGTCAAATGAGTACGAATTGCTTGTTGAAGGGCAGCTCCATTTTTAAAATGGCCATTGCGGTCGCCCCGGTGACCAATTGGCGTTTTTACGATACGATTTACACAGAGCGATATATGCGAACTCCTCAAGAAAATGCGGCTGGTTATGACGATAATTCACCCTTTAATTACCCTGAAAAATTAGAAGGCGATTATTTATTGGTTCACGGCTCTGCTGATGACAATGTGCATTTGCAAAATACCATGCGGATGGTCGAGGCGCTTGTACAGGCCGACAAACAATTTGAGTGGGCTATTTATCCTGACAAAAACCATGGAATTTATGGCGGGAACACCCGCTTGCATTTGTATAAGAAAATGACCAATTTCCTTTCCAAAACATTAGGCGATAAAATTTCAAGCAAATAAAATTAAAGCGTAAATTAACCCTTTGATAAAAAACAGATTATGGCAACAGAAACAACATTAGAAAATCAGAAACAAATATTTGGGCATCCCATAGGACTCTACGTTCTTTTTTTAACAGAAATGTGGGAACGTTTTTCCTATTATGGCATGCGTGCAATTTTAGTCCTTTATCTTGTCGCTGAGACAGGTTCTGACAATCCAGGATTGGGTTGGGCAAATGACAGTGCTATTGCACTTTATGGTTGGTACACTATGTTTGTTTACGTCGCCTCCATACCGGGTGGCATCATAGCCGATAAAATCTTAGGTCAAAGAAAATCTGTTTTTGTGGGCGGAATGCTTCTTGTTGCAGGCCACAGTGTACTCGCTATTGAACAAATGTGGGCTTTTTATACAGGTTTGATTCTCATTGTGATGGGGGTTGGAATGCTCAAGCCAAACATTTCAACAATGGTGGGCGGATTGTATCCTAAAAATGAGCAAAATAAACGCGATATGGGCTTTTATATCTTTTATATGGGCATCAATTTAGGGGCTGCTGTTGCTGCTTTGGCCGTTGGCTATGTGGGTGAAAATATTGGCTGGCATTATGGCTTTGGAATGGCTGGTATTGGAATGGCATTTGGTCAGTTGACCTATTGGTATGGTCAAAAGCATTTAAAGCATGTAGGAAATCTTGTTGTTGATGAAAGATCATCTGATGAAAAAGGCGACACTCAAAATTTACTGTTAGCAATTTTTAAGCATTCAAACTCAATCATTGGCTTTGCCATCACCGTCCTTATTGGGCTTGCTATTTGGTTTATTGGTGGGTCTTGGTCTTATGGTCTTTTGGTCATTGGCTTGGCATTTGCCGTTGGTGTTGGAATTGTTGTATACAATGATGGAAATAAAATTGAAAAAGACAGGATTTTAGTGACTTACCTTTCATTTTTAATCATCATAATATTCTGGGGGGCTTTTGAGCAAGCAGGTGGCTTGCTAAATGTTTATACCTATCAAAAAACAGATTTATCTTTAGGAGACTTTATGGTGCCTGCAAGTTGGTTTCAATCTGTTAATGCCATTTTTATTTTAATATTTGCAACCATTGTTGGCAGTTTTTGGGTCTGGTGGAAAAACAGAAATAAAGAATCATCATCATTGTTTAAAATGGCTATTGGCGTCATTATAATGGGCTGGGGCTTCTTTTTTATGTCGGCAGCTTCTATGGAATATGAAAGCACTGGGTCTTCTGCAATGTATTGGTTGATTTTTGCTTATTTATTCCATACGTTGGGAGAATTGTGTGCCTCACCAGTAGCCTTATCATTCATTACAAAACTTGCCCCTGAGCGTTGGATGGCATTTATGATGGGTGCCTATTTTGCAGCCTCAGGACTGGGCAATAAAGTCGCAGGTCTTTTAGGGGAATCGGCTTCTGATTTTGGAGAGTTTACAATCTTTACAGGAATAGCAATTTTCTGTACTATTTTTGGTATTTTGGTTGTTATAATTCTCAGACCTCTCAAAAGACTTACCAACGGTGCAGAAGACATTACATTAGAAACTTAAAAAACAAATAAAATGAGTACAGCAATTGATCAACTCTTTAAAGATAAAGTCCTAGGACACCCGGCGGGGCTTTTCGTATTATTTTTTACAGAAATGTGGGAACGTTTTTCCTATTATGGCATGCGGGCATTGCTTGTCATGTTTTTCACGGCCTCACTAATGGATGAGGGCTGGGGATGGCCCAGAGAATATGCCTATGCGATTTTTGGAACTTATACGTCATTGGTCTATTTGTCCACACTCATTGGGGGGTATTTTGCCGATAAAATTATTGGCTACCGTTATGCGGTTGTAATAGGGGCCCTACTCATGACTTTGGGACACGGTTCCATGGCATTAGAAACGCCATTTTTCATTTACACTGGCTTGACGCTTTTGGTATTTGGTAGTGGTTTTTTTAAACCCAATATGACCTCCATTATTTCTCAAATGTACAAAGGGAGAGACGATCAGAAAGACGGTGCTTATACCATTTTCTATATGGGTGTCAATGCCGGTGCATTTTTAGGCATTTTATTGTGTGGCTATCTCGGTGAGAAAATAGGATGGCGTTGGGGCTTTGGTCTGGCGGGAATCTTTATGTTTTTTGGACTGCTACAATTTTGGTTGGCCCAAAATATTTTTGGAGACATCGGAAAAAAACCCATCAAAACCGAAGCGGTTTCTGAAACACATTCAGCTGACGAACCCAAACTCAACCCGTTTACAAATATTCAATTAACCCTTATTGGAGTCGCTTCTGTTCTTGGATTGGCTTGGATTTTAAATGACCCCGTGTCTAAAATTTCAGAAGGCGCCTATAATTTATTTGATTTTCAAATGTTTGGGACCTCAGGTTCCAATGCGGCCATTATAACTGCGCTTTTGTTGTTTGTTTTATTATTGGTCATTAGAATTCCGCGCTACGATAAAATTACGAGAGACCGTATGTTAGCCGTAATGTTTTTTGCTTTTATAACGATTTTCTTTTGGGCCATTTTTGAACAAGCACCTAGCAGTTTGACCATCTTTGCAAAAGATTACACCCAACGCATTCTGGAAGGCAATGCCGCCGATATTTTTAAGGTCGTTAACTCGCTTATGACCATTATCCCCTTGGGAATCATCACTTGGGTTTTAATTTTATTGTTTAATAAAACCTTTGCCAAATATGCACTTTCAAATATTATTTTAGCACTCAGTTTTGTCATCATTTGGGCCATTTCTATTTGGATGTTAAATGCTGAATTTGAAAAAGAAATCGCGGAAGTTCCAGCGTCTTGGTTTGGTGTTTTAAACTCTTTATTTATCATTGCCTTTGCACCCCTCTTTTCAAAGTGGTGGGGCAGCAAGTACAATCCAACCGCAAACATGAAGTATGCCATAGGAATGGTTCTTCTTGGCATTGGAATGGCTTGTGTTGCCATTGGNGCNNCNGATATTCCNGTNGGCGCNGAAACGGCTTCAGTGAGTATGATATGGTTGATATTGGTTTACTTTTTCCATACCATGGGNGAGCTTTGTGTCTCGCCAGTNGCCTTGTCTTACGTGAGTAAATTGGTGCCAGGCCGAATGATTGCCATGATGTTTAGTATTTGGTCTCTTGCCGTCGCCATTGGCATGAAATTGGCGGGCGTATTTGGAGAGGCTTCAGAGGGCATCGCAGAAACTCACGGCTTGAGTTATTTCTTTTGGATTCTTACCGCTGTAGCGGTTGGTTTGGGCGTCTTTTCAGCCTTTATGCACCCAGTTGTTAAAAAACTGATGCATGGTGTACGTTAAAATTTAATTGATTAAAATATGGTTTTCCAAAAGGAAATAGAACTACCACAATTTTCAAGAGGATTTCATTTGATCACGAATTATGTTTTGAATGAAATCCCCAAGAAAAGTGGNCTTGTGCATGTATTTATCAAGCATACTTCCGCGAGTTTAACCATCAATGAAAATGCAGATCCAAGTGTACGTGTGGATTTTGAAACCCATTTTAATCAGATGGTTTCTGAAGCCGATACACATTACACCCATACTCTGGAAGGCCCTGATGATATGACCTCTCATATCAAAAGCAGCCTTTTGGGAGCTNCTGTGAGTTTTCCGATCAAAGACGGTGTGCCACAGTGGGGGATTTGGCAAGGNATTTATTTGTGTGAACANAGAAATACTGCTGCGCCAAGAAAAATATTTATTACGGTAATAGGTTCANAAATTNAAGATTTAATGATGAGGTTTTATANTGTTTTATTGGNATTCGTTTTTACAGGACTGGCTNCTGCGCAAGAAATCAATTGGATCAGTATGGAAGCAGCATTGGCCAAACAAAAAGAAGTGCCAAAGAAAATTATGGTAGACATGTACACCACTTGGTGTGGGCCCTGCCGCATGTTGGACAAAAACACCTTTTCCAACAAAAAATTAGCGGCCTATGTCAATGCCAATTATTATGCCGTCAAATTTAATGCGGAAGGCAATGCCGTGGTGAATTTTAAAGACCAAGAACTCAGCAATCCAAACTACGACCCCGCCAAAGCCAAACGGCGCAACAGCCAACACCAGCTGGCACAATATTTTGGCATCCGTTCTTATCCTACCATCTTATTCTTAGGAGAAAATAGCGAGTTTTTAGCGCCCATTCCAGGCTATAAAACCCCTGCGCAATTGGAACTTTTTCTAAGACTTTTTGGTGAAGACCTCTATAAAACGCTCAACAGTCAAGAGGCTTTTAACGACTATCAAAAATCTTTTGCACCTACCTTTACGCCTTAGGGCCTAAGTTAATGAATCAAAAATTAGTCCGGCCACTTTTTCACTGGCGCCACGGCCGCCCAATTTATCTTCCAGACGCTTATAATCGGTCTTGAGGCGTTGTTGTGTTGCGCTGCTGAGGATATTTTTGAGTTCTTGGGTCAAGCGCTGTGTGTTGAGGTCGTTTTGGATGAGCTCGCAAACCACTTCTCTGGCCATGATCAAATTCACCAAGGAAATAAAATCTAGTTTGACTACGCGCTTTCCAATTTGATAAGACAACCAACTGGATTTATAACAAACCACTTGCGGGACTTTAAACAGAGCGGTTTCTAAGGTGGCCGTGCCAGATGTTACCAAGGCGGCCTCGGCCATGCTCAATACATCGTAGGTGGCATTGCTCACAAATTTGACCCGCTTACTATTTACAAGAGATTTGTAAAAGGCCTCAGATTGGCTGGGCGCCCCAGCGATCACAAACTGATGCGATGGAAAGGCCTCAACCACAGACAGCATCACCGCCAACATTTTTTTAATTTCTTGTTGTCGACTGCCCGGCAATAGCGCAATGATGGGTTGGTCTGTCAAGCCATATTTATTGCGTATGGCTTTGGTATCTTGCTCTAGGCGGTTGGCAATTGCATCAATCAGGGGATGGCCAACAAAAGACACCGGCATTTGGTGCTTGTCTTCATAAAAAGATTTTTCAAAAGGTAAAATCACGTGCATATGGTCTATGTCGCGTTTGATTTGCTCGATTCTGTCCTCTTTCCAAGCCCAAATTTGAGGTGAGACATAATAATGGGTTTTAAAACCTTGAATTTTGGCCCATTTTGCGATGCGCAAATTAAAGCCAGGGTAATCTATAAAAATGATACAATCGGGCTGGTAAGCAGCAATGTCTTTTTTGCAAAATTTTAGATTTTTAAGCACAGTTTTCAGATTTAAAACCACTTCTAAAAACCCCATAAAAGCCAAGTCTTTGTAGTGCTTTATAAGTGTCGCTCCAGCAGCTTCCATCAAATCGCCGCCCCAAACTCTAAATGCCGCAGCCTTGTCTTTTTGGCGCAATGCCTTGATGAGATTTGAACCGTGTAAATCTCCTGAAGCTTCGCCTGCAATGATGTAATACTTCATTTTAGAGTTTGATTAAAAAAGTAAAAACCGCAATGAGAACAGTTGCTGTCAAAACACCAGCAGCTCTCGCTTCTTGATTTTTTCTCAAAAAGAAAAAAAAGCAAATTAAATTTAATACGGCGCCCAAACTGATGAGTTTTCCAATAAAATTTTCAGACCCTGCGGCTTGGAGAACCGCATAGACCCCATCGCTGCGTCCAGAAAATTTGGCCATGAGAAACCCAACCAAAACAAAGCCAATAAAATTAGCGGCAACGCCCACTAAACTTCCAATTAAAATTTCTTTTTTATCCATTTAAATCCCAATTGTTGAGTTCGCTGAGGTATTGATGTGCTGTCAAATCAA
Source organism: Formosa sp. (assembly GCA_002684355.1). Classification (GTDB taxonomy): domain Bacteria; phylum Bacteroidota; class Bacteroidia; order Flavobacteriales; family Flavobacteriaceae; genus UBA3537. Next base: position 6,469 of record NYVA01000018.1, on the reverse strand, counting down.
ATTGTACGGGAACCACAGAAATATAACCTTCTTTAAGGGCCCATTCGTCGGTGTCTTTTCCCTTGTCGTGATTTATAAACTCTCCTGTGAGCCAATAGTAATTGCGGCCCATAGGACTTTGGCGTTTGTCAAATTTTTCAACCCAATTGGCATTGGCTTGTCGGCAAACTTTTAAGCCCTTAATGTCTTTTTTAGCAAGGTTCGGAACATTGACATTGAGAACAATGCCTTTTTGAAGCCCCTTTTCTAAGACTTTTAAACAAAGGGTTTTGATGTAACTTTCTGCCGCGCTAAAATCGGCATCCCAATTGTAATTTAAGAGTGAAAACCCAATGGCTGGAATTTCGCTCATACCAGCTTCAATGGCGGCGCTCATGGTGCCAGAATAGATGACATTGATAGAGGAGTTGGAACCGTGGTTGATTCCAGAGACACACAAATCTGGTTTTCTGTCTAAGAGTTCGTGTACGGCCAGTTTGACACAATCGGCGGGTGTTCCAGACGTGCTGTATTCTTCTTGCGGGCCGTTGTCAATGTGTTCCTTTTTGCAATACAAAGTATTGTTGATGGTAATGGCATGACCCATGGCACTTTGTGGGCTGTCTGGTGCCACTACAATGACATCCCCAATGCTGTTCATCACCCGAATTAAGGATCGAATTCCAGGCGCAGTAATCCCATCATCATTGGTCACAAGAATCAGCGGTCTTTTGGTCATTTTTATTTGTTTTCAACCACAAAAGTAAGTAATTTGTCGCTGACGCAATGTTTTTATTAGCTTTAACAAAAAATTATTAACTCATCCCTAAAGAAATGCATAATTTACTTTACTTTTAAAGTTCATTTTGTAACCTACAACAGTTTTAAACGATGAAACGAAACTTAAATATTTTTCTGCTTGCCATCTTTGTTGCTTTTGCGTCCTGCAGTTTTACCACCAAAACGTTTGACAATCCAGATAAAGACAAGTTGTTGATGCAACTCATTACCTATTTGCTCGAACAAGGGCATTTTCAACCCAAAGATTTTAACGACGATTTTTCAAAAGATGTCTACAGTCGTTTTCTAAAACGCGTCGATCCTTACAAGCATTATTTTTACCAATCAGACCTTGATAATTTTAAGAAATTTGAACTTGAATTAGACGATCAGATTCAAAATTATGATGTTCAGTTTTTCAATCTTGTCTATGAGCAATTGATGTTGAGAATTGAAGAGTCAAATGCCACTTACAAAGCAATTTTAAGCAGCCCTTTTGATTATGATATCGATGAAACTTTTCAGTCAGATCCAGATCAGTTGGAATTTGTGAGTTCAAAAAAGCAGATGCGTGAGCGCTGGCGTAAACAGCTTAAATTAAGTACACTTTCAAATTACCACGACCTGGTTTCAGAACAAGATTCCAAAAAAGAAGATTCGGTAACCGTCATAAAATCCAAAAGTGAATTTGAAGCGGAGTCCAGAGCGGCGACCCTAAAAAGCTTAGAAGAAACTGCCGTTTATATGAACGATTTGCGTCGCGACGATTGGCTTTCTATGTACATCAATTCTATTGCGGAATCTTTTGACCCCCATACATTTTACTTTGCCCCCCAAGACAAGGAGCGCTTTGATGCTTCCATGTCTGGAAAATACGAAGGCATTGGAGCACGTTTGCAAAAGAAAATGGATGAAATCACCATTACAGAACTTATTTCTGGTGGCTCCGCTTGGCGCCAAAATAAATTACAGGTAGGAGACATTATTTTAAAGGTACGACAAGAAGACGAAGAAGAATCGGTGAGTGTCGTTGGAATGCGCTTGGACGATGCAGTCAAACTCATTAAAGGCCCAAAGGGAACTAATGTCATTCTTACACTCAAACGTGTGGATGGTAGCATTGAAGATTTGAGGATTCCTAGAGACGAAATTGAATTGGAAGAAACCTATGCCAAGTCCAGTATTGTCAAGAAAGACAACTATGAATTTGGCGTTATCAACCTTCCGAAATTTTACATTGATTTTAAAGATAAAGACAGCCGTAACGCGACCACAGATGTCAAGAAAGAAATCCAGCGCTTGAAAGCAGAAGGCATGGACGGATTGGTTTTAGACCTTAGAAACAATGGCGGTGGGTCTTTGAAAACAGTGGTTGACATTGGTGGCTTATTTATCAAAGAAGGCCCTATTGTTCAAGTGCGGTCTACAGGCGAAGACCGTGAAGTGTTAAGTGACCGCGATAAAAGTGTTGATTGGGACGGGCCACTTGTTATTTTGGTCAATGAGTTTTCGGCCTCTGCCTCGGAAATATTAGCCGCTGCCATGCAAGATTACAAGCGTGCCATCATTATTGGGAGTAAACAAACCTACGGAAAGGGTACTGTTCAGAATGTCATTGATCTTAACAGAATGGTTAAAAACAACAAATCAGGAGATATGGGAGCATTTAAATTTACCACCCAAAAATACTACCGCATTAACGGTGGATCCACCCAATTAGAAGGGGTTAAAAGTGATGTGGTCGTTCCAAACCGCTACACTTATGTTGACATGGGTGAAAGGGACCAAGACAATCCCTTGCCATGGGATGAAATTCAACCTGCAAACTACACGCTTTGGGAAAGTTCAATTGATTACCAGACCATGATTGATCGCAGCAGGGCACGCATGGATAGCAGTCCAGAAATGAAACTGATTGATGATAATGCCCAATGGATTAAAAAGGTGCAATCTAAAGATTTATACAGCCTAAAGTACGATGTTTACGATACAGATTTAAAGCTTAATGAAAAGGAATCCAAGCGTTTTGAATCGCTAAAAGATTACCAATCTGGCCTGAGTTTTGAATCCTTGCCTTATGAATTGCCCTTAATGGAAAACGATTCTGTGTTCAAGAAAAACAGAGAACGTTGGCACGAAACCTTGCAGAAAGACATCTACATGGAAGAGGCGCTCAATGTCCTTACAGATCTAACCCTGAATCCTAAGGGAGATGCCCTCACAATTTTAAAAGAATAATTGCATTTTATGTCAGGACTTACGGCATCTGCATTCAAAAAATTCAAACAAAATTATTTTGGGATTGCCAGTTTATGCTTTGTCATTTTCGTTGGTTTCATGGCTATATTCGCTTATGTCTTTGCACCTGATGACTCTCAATATGCCAATCAAATGCATTTGAGTATTCATTCCATGCCTCCAGGTTTTGAGGTTTCAATGCTCATACAACCCAACGCGTCACCCAATCCTCAAAGTTTGATTGATAAACTCTTTTTTGGTGATAAATATCCAGCTAGAGAGGTTCCAATTTTAAGTTACCAAATACAACAGCAAAAGCTCAGCTACCAACCCTATAATTCAACAGGCTTGGAAGGCTTGGAAAAAGTCATTGATCTTGAGGCATTTCCTAAGGTTCATATAGAAAAGAAGAAGTTTTATTTAGGAACAGATAAATTTGGCCGTGATCTTTTAAGTCGCATCTTAGTGGGGGCGAGAATTTCGTTTTTTATAGGGTTTATTGCCGTTTCTATTTCACTACTACTCGGGCTTTTATTGGGCAGTCTTGCGGGATATTATGGCGGACGCATTGATGCCATGATCATGTGGCTCATAAATGTCACTTGGTCCATTCCTACACTTTTATTGGTGATTGCAATCACCCTGGCATTAGGAAAAGGCTTTTGGCAAGTATTTATTGCCGTTGGATTGACCATGTGGGTAGAAGTCGCTCGTGTGGTGCGTGGCGAAGTTATGAGTGTAAAAGAACAACAGTACATTACTGCCGCTCGTGCTTTGGGTTTTTCAGACTTTAGAATCATCTTCAAACACATACTTCCCAATATCATGGCGCCGGTCATTGTAATATCAGCGGCTAACTTTGCCGCCGCAATCTTGATAGAAAGTGGACTCAGTTTTTTGGGCATTGGTGCACAGCCCCCAATGTCTAGTTGGGGTGCCATGATCAAAGCCCATTACAATGCGATTATTTTAGGGAAACCTTTTTTGGCACTCATTCCTGGATTTTGCATCATGGCGTTGGTGATGGCTTTTATGCTGATAGGAAATGCCCTTCGGGATGCCTTGGATGTTAAAACTTGAGAAATTAGTTGTCTTGTGGCGGATATTTTTCTAGGATTGCAGCTACAAATTCTACAATACGGGCTTCTTTTTTATCCATTCGGCTGCTGAGGTAGCCCTCGCCCATACCTTGCCAAACCAATTCTTTTTTATTGGCATCAATCAAGTCGATGTAAAGTGTACCGCTAGATGAATTTGAGACACTGGTTTGATTCCAACCCATCATTGGGCCCCAGCCCCAGCCCNAGTTCATGCCCCAACCATACATACCGAAGTTTTGGTTGTAAACATTCACTTCTTGACGCTCTTTTGTGAAAATATTGACCAATAGATCCGGAGTTTCGGATTTTACAAATCCTTTGGCCAGCATTTCGCTTTCTACGGCTCTTAAAATCCTTCGTTTGTCTAAATCACTAATTTTTGCCTTGTCGATACCATCTTTAAAAAACGCAAAACTTTTATAGGTGTCAAAACTCACGGCGCGATCGTAATCTGCAGCCACTCGGACCGATTCGCAAGAANTCATTGAGAAAACAATAACAGTGATAAGTATTAAATAATGTTTCATAACGNTTTTTTTAAGAGTNAAATAGCATCCAATAGGGAGTCATCGACATTGTTTGGGAGGGTTACTTTCAAATCTGGCTCATTTTNCATGGCTCTTTTGATAGCGAAAACAGCCCCTTTATTTCTGGCCCAATTGCGTCTTGCAATCCCATTGTTAACGTCCCAAAACAGCATTGACTTTAACTTTCTATCAGCTTCTTTNGAACCATCAAGAACCATACCAAACCCACCGTTGATGACTTCTCCCCAGCCAACACCACCACCATTGTGTATGCTCACCCAAGTAGCCCCTCGGAAACTGTCTCCAATTACATTTTGAATGGCCATGTCTGCCGTAAATTTAGAGCCGTCGTAAATATTGCTTGTTTCTCTGTATGGTGAATCTGTTCCAGAAACATCGTGGTGGTCGCGTCCCAAAATAATCGGCCCTATTTGCGCCGCTGCAATGGCCTTGTTAAAAGCTGCTGCAATTTTCATTCTTCCCTCTGCATCGGCATATAAAATACGGGCTTGTGAGCCCACAACCAACTGGTTTTCTTGCGCCCCTTTGATCCACTGGATATTGTCTTGCATTTGTTGTTGAACTTCGTTCGGCGCATCGGCTATTATTTTTTCTAAAACGGCGCAAGCAATGGCATCTGTTTTGGCCAGGTCTTCTTTAGACCCACTCGCGCAGACCCAACGAAAAGGGCCAAATCCATAGTCAAAACACATAGGACCCATGATGTCTTGCACATAACTGGGGTAAATAAAATCTTCACCATTATTTTGTAGAATATCGGCGCCTGCACGAGAGGCTTCTAAAAGAAATGCATTTCCGTAATCAAAGAAATAAGTACCTCTATCCGTATGTTTCTTAATGATTTTCGCATGGCGAACCAAGCTTTGCTCTACCATCTTCTTAAACTTTTCTGGAGCATTCCGCATCATTTCATTTGAAGCCTCAAGGGACTGTCCCGCAGGATAGTAACCGCCAGCCCAAGGGTTATGTAATGAGGTTTGATCGCTTCCTAACTCTACAAAAATATCAGCTTCATAAAATGCTTCCCATACGTCGATCACATTGCCTTGATAGGCAATTGAAAGCACTTCTTTATTTTCTTTTGCCTTTTTTACACGCTCGACAAGGGCCTCAATGGTTTCAATCACTTCATCCACCCAACCTTGGACATAGCGTGTTTGTGTCGCTTTTGCATTGACTTCTGCGCAAACTGTGATACATCCGGCAATGGTACCGGCCTTGGGTTGTGCACCACTCATACCACCCAATCCAGCAGTTAAGAAAATATGACCTTTCGGGTTTTTGTTTATTTTTCGAAAGGCATTCAAAACAGTAATGGTTGTTCCGTGTACGATACCTTGAGGACCAATGTACATATAACTCCCAGCTGTCATCTGTCCAAATTGGGTCACGCCTAAGGCATTAAACTTTTCCCAATCATCTGGTTTTGAATAATTTGGAATCATCATCCCATTGGTGACTACCACTCTTGGCGCGTCTTTATGAGATGGGAAAAGGCCCATGGGATGTCCAGAATACATTACCAAGGTTTGCTGGTCATTCATTTCAGATAAATACTGCATGGTCAGTCGGTACTGTGCCCAATTGGAAAACACCCCACCATTACCTCCATAGGTAATAAGTTCGTGTGGGTGCTGGGCAACCGCATCGTCCAAGTTGTTTTGTATCATAAGCATTATGGCGGCTGCTTGTTGGCTCTGGGCTGGGTAGGCTTCTAAAGGACGAGCATATATTTTGTGGTCAGGGCGAAATCGGTACATATAAATTCGTCCGAATTGGTCCAATTCATTTTTAAATTCTTTGATAAGTGCATTGTGAAATTTT
>NYVA01000017.1 GCA_002684355.1 Formosa sp. | reverse complement strand
CCAATATTCCTCACTGCTGCCTCCCGTAGGAGTCTGGTCCGTGTCTCAGTACCAGTGTGGGGGATCCCCCTCTCAGGGCCCCTATCTATCGCAGTCTTGGTGAGCCATTACCTCACCAACAAACTAATAGAACGCATACTCATCTTATACCGTAACCTTTACTCTTAAAATGATGCCATTTAAAGAGACTATGGGGGGTTAATCTTCATTTCTAAAGGCTATACCCCAGTATAAGGCAGATTGTATACGCGTTACGCACCCGTGCGCCGGTCGTCATCAGAAAAGCAAGCTTTTCTATGTTACCCCTCGACTTGCATGTGTTAAGCCTGCCGCTAGCGTTCATCCTGAGCCAGGATCAAACTCTTCATCGTTATTTTTTAAGCTCCTATATAAATAGGAACTAATTCTAATAACAACTAAAGGATATTGAAAAGGTCTTCAAAATGGTTTATTCTCTAATTAAAATAAATCGTTTCCAATTTATTTTTTACGCTGTCAATCAATATGTTTAATGAACTTAAATTTTTTAAAAAACTCTACGCTAAAAAACGCAAAGCGGGTGCAAATATAAAACCCTTTTTTTAACCACCCAAAGCTTTTTGATTTATTTTTAAAAAAAATACTTTAGTTTTTTTTAATGAACTTTACACTAATAATATGTGCATTAAAGCGCTGAGCGGGTGCAAATATAAAACCCTTTTTGTTTACCCACAACCCTAAATCTATTAATTTTTCAAAAAAAATAAACCCGTTTTTTTACTTCTTTGTAGTTAAGCAATTGAATGAAATTAATATCTAAATAATAGGTTGAAAACCAGCCAATTAAATTCATTGTATTTTACAATTCGAAAGAATAAAAACAACAGAACACAAAAACAGTATTGTTTTAAAAGGGATATAAACTTATATTTGCCCACTATATATAGTACAACTATGATTCATATTACACTCCCAGACGGCAGTATTCGCGCTTACAATGAAGCATTGACTGTTATGGATGTTGCCAAAGACATCAGCGAAGGATTTGCACGCAATGTGATTTCTGCACAGCTTAACGACATCGTGGTTGAAACTACCACCCTGCTTAAGACTGATGGCAATTTAATCTTATTTACATGGAAGGATAAGGATGGGAAAAAGGCCTTCTGGCATTCTTCATCCCACGTTTTAGCGCAAGCATTGGAAGAACTTTACCCTGGCGTTAAACTATCTATAGGACCCGCCATTGAGAATGGATTTTACTATGATATAGATTTAGGTGAACATACTGTTTCAGAAAATGATTTTGGAGCTATTGANGATAAAATGCTTGAAATAGCAAGAGGAAAACATAGTTTCAGCATNNGAAATGTTTCNAAAAATGATGCTNTAAAAAAATANAANGAAGAGAATAANAACTATAAGTTAGAATTAATTGAAAATCTTAAGGATGGAGANATCACCTTTTGTGATCATGCTTCNTTTACNGACTTATGTCGTGGAGGNCACATCCCAAANACAGGAATCATCAAGGCTGTAAAACTATTGAGTGTTGCTGGCGCCTACTGGCGTGGTGACGAAAANAANAAACAACTNACACGTGTTTATGGNATTTCNTTTCCGAAACAAAAAGATTTAAAAGAATATTTAGCACTNTTNGAAGAAGCNAAAAANCGAGANCACCGTAAATTAGGGAAGCANTTAGAATTGTTTATGTTTTCNAANAGAGTNGGACAAGGACTTCCNCTNTGGTTACCCAANGGNGCTGCCTTGCGTTCTCGCTTAGAGGANTTNCTNAAAAAAGCACAAGTGAAAGCAGGATANGAAATGGTATCAACCCCACACATTGGCCAAAAGGAATTGTATATNACATCTGGGCACTATGAAAAATATGGTGAAGATAGTTTTCAACCNATTGAAACTCCAAAAGCNGAAGAGGAATTTTTATTAAAACCGATGAACTGCCCCCACCACTGTGAAATCTACAATTTTAAGCCCTACAGTTATAAAGAACTGCCCAAGCGTTATGCCGAATTTGGAACAGTCTACAGATATGAACAAAGTGGAGAGTTGCATGGACTGACACGTGTTCGTGGATTCACTCAAGACGATGCCCATATTTTTTGCACCCCGGAACAATTAAACGAAGAATTTAAAAATGTNATTGATCTGGTATTGTATGTATTCAAGTCCTTAGGGTTTGAAAACTTTACAGCGCAAGTGTCGCTACGAGATCCTGAAACACCTGAAAAATACATTGGATCCGTTGACAATTGGGACAGAGCGGAGCAAGCCATCATCAATGCCGCTGAAGAAAAAGGGTTGGATTATGTAATTGAATCTGGTGAAGCTGCTTTTTATGGTCCAAAATTAGATTTTATGGTGAAAGATGCCCTTGGCAGAAGTTGGCAACTCGGCACNATTCAAGTGGATTACAATTTACCGGAGCGTTTTGATTTAACATATAAAGGAGCTGACAATGAATCNCATCGACCTGTCATGATTCACAGAGCACCCTTTGGAAGTATGGAGCGTTTCGTCGCCATACTGCTTGAACACACCGGTGGAAACTTTCCGCTTTGGCTGATGCCACAGCAAGTTGTTATTCTTACCATCAGCGAAAAATATGAGAAATACGCCCAAAAAGTTTTAAATTTGTTAGAAAATAACGAAATTCGCGCCCTCATTGACGACAGGAGTGAAACCATGGGTAAAAAAATTCGGGATGCCGAAGTTAAAAAAATACCTTACATGATTGTGGTCGGAGANCAAGAAGAAAAATCAGCTACAATTTCTGTGCGACAACACGGAGGAGACGACTTAGGAAGTCTCAGCATTGAAGCCTTTAAANAAATAATTGAAGCTGATATAGCTAAAACATTAAAACAATTTTAAGTTTAATTAAAAACACAACGCCATAGCAATACGTAGAAGAAGAAGCAGAGGGCCAATGCGGGTCATTCGACAAGACAAACATCGAATCAACAGAAAAATTACTGCTGAAGAGTTGCGCCTTGTTGGAGATAATGTAGAGATTGGAGTTTACAAGCTGTCACAAGCAATGGCCATTGCCAATGAACAAGATCTCGATTTGGTGGAAATTTCTCCAAAAGCGGTACCCCCTGTTTGTAAGGTTATGGATTACAAAAAGTTTCTTTACGAGCAAAAGAAACGTGAAAAAACATTAAAATCCAAGGCCGCTAAGGTCGTGGTAAAAGAAATACGTTTTGGTCCCAATACAGATGATCATGATTACAACTTCAAGAAAAAACACGCTGAAAAGTTTTTGAAAGAAGGGGCAAAATTAAAAGCATTTGTATTTTTTAAGGGGCGNTCTATAATCTTCAAGGAGAAAGGACAAATTTTGTTGCTTCGNTTAGCACAAGACCTGGAAAAACTTGGAAAAGTAGAGCAGATGCCTAAACTGGAAGGAAAGCGGATGATTATGTTCATCTCGCCAATTAAAAAATAATAATAGCGAATAATTATATAAACTGCAGAACATGCCAAAAATGAAAACGAAATCCAGTGCCAAAAAACGCTTTAAAGTGACAGGCTCTGGTAAAATCAAAAGAAAGCATGCGTTCAAAAGCCACATTCTAACGAAGAAGTCTAAAAAACGTAAGCTTGCCCTCACCCACAGTACTTTGGTACACGAAAGTGATGAGGCCAATATCAAACAACAGTTGCGTTTAAAGTAAATGCAAACTAAGGTAACTTAATTTTAACCATGGAGTTTGGCCAATAAAAGATCCTGAAAATAAGTTCGGGGCGCCAACTACAAAAAACAAACAATATGCCAAGATCAGTAAATTCAGTGGCCAAAAGAGCCCGCAGAAAAAAAGTCCTAAANCAAGCCAAAGGCTATTTTGGNCGNCGNAAAAATGTATGGACCGTTGCAAAAAATGCTGTGGACAAAGCCATGCTTTATGCNTACAGAGACCGAAGAAACAAAAAAAGAACATTTCGAGCCCTTTGGATTGTGCGTATCAACGCCGGTGCCAGACAATACGGAATGTCTTATTCTCAATTTATGGGGAAACTAAAAGCTAACAATATAGACTTAAACCGTAAGGTTTTAGCTGATTTAGCAATGAACGACCCCAAAGCTTTTGAGGCCATCTTAAAAAAAGTGAAATAAGGCGACTGCCTGATTAACAAACTATTATTTGCTACAAAAAAGCCCGTTCATTTGAACGGGCTTTTTTGTATTGTAAACAACTCTAGGTCTTTTGCTTTTTCTTTTTTGCTGCTGGGAATAATACATTGTTGAGTATCAAGCGATAGCCCGGTGAGGTGGGATGCAATTCCAATTCTGTTTTCGGATCCCCCACCCTATGGGTATAATCTTCAGGATCATGGCCTCCATAAAATGTAAAAAAACCTTTGCCTTTAACGCCGTGAATATAACGCGCTTCACCGTTGATTTTATTTTCTCCCAACACTAAGACATTGGATTTTATTTGGGTTGGATTGTAGGCCGTTGTTTGCCCCATAAACCCCTTCACTAAGGCTGTATGATTTTGATTGAGCATGGTGGGAATAGGATCCCACTTAGCAGAATAATCCATCAAAGTAAAATAGTCCGATTCTTTAGGAATTCGACGCGTTGATGTCAAATCAATGGATGAAAATTCGTAAATATTNGGATCTCGTTCCAAAATAAATTCTTTGAACGCGAATGTTTTTGAAAAGTCAAGTTGGGCTTGGTAGTTTGGAGAAGTACCATCTGAATCAAACATGGGTTCGCATATGTCTAATGCTTGTGCCGACAAGGCAATATCAAAACTATCTGTAGCACTGCACATGGCAAACATAAATCCACCGCCTAAGACATAATCTTTTATTTTTTGAGCTACTGCTAATTTTTCTTGAGACACCTTGTCATAACCCAATTGCTGTGCCAAAGCTTCCGCCTCTTTTTGCTGTTCTATGTACCATGCAGCATTTCGATAAGCCCTGTAAAATTTACCGTATTGACCTGTAAAATCTTCATGGTGCAGATGCAACCAATCGTAAACCAGTAAGGCATCGTTAAGAACTTCAGTGTCATATATAATATCGTAAGGGATTTCTGCATAAGTCAAAACCAAGGTGACAGCATCGTCCCAGGGCTGTTTTCCACTTGGTGAATAAACAGCNATTCGAGGCGCTTTTTCCAATACGACGGCCTCCATGTTTTGACTTGGACTGCTGATTTCTTGAAGGATTTCAGCAGCCTTGGCATCACTAATTAATTCATAGGAAACGCCTCTAATATGACATTCTTTGGTAGTGTTCTCAGAATTGGGCAATAAAAAAGCACCCCCTCTGTAATTTAACAACCATTTGATGTTTTGGTTCTGATTTAAAACCCAATAGGCAATACCATAAGACTTCAAATGATTGTTTTGAGACTCCGCATCCATGGGTATTAGGATATAACTTGCAAAACCTTTTAGGGAAATTGACAATAAAAAAATAACAAAAAAGAATTTATGACGCATTTTAAAGGACTTGACTCGTGCTATTAGTAAGGGGTGTCATCACTTGGAGGGCCAAAGGCATCATTAGGATCAACCTGCATGGATGGATCGTCTGAAAAAGTATCGTCGTTGGCAGCTGCATTCATTTTTGAATGGTATTCGGCATCAAAGGGAGAATCAAAGTTGTCTAAATTATCAAATTTACCAAGGTGACCAATAAATTTTAAACGGATGCTATCGAGCCCACCATTTCTGTGTTTTGCAATTATAAATTCCGCTTGACCCTCACAAGGTGTGTGCTCTTCATCATCCCATTCGTCTATTTTATAGTACTCTGGCCTGTAAATAAAAGATACAATATCAGCATCCNGTTCAATCGCTCCAGATTCACGTAAATCAGAAAGTAGCGGACGNTTGCTGCCCCCTCTCGTTTCAACGGCTCTTGAAAGCTGTGATAAAGCAATGACAGGAACACTGAGTTCTTTAGCAAGGGCCTTAAGGTTTCTAGAGATCATAGAAATTTCTTGCTCGCGATTCCCTGATTTCTGACTACCACCGGCNGTCATTAATTGCAAATAATCAACAACAATAAGTTTGATGCCATTTTGAGAGGCCAATCGCCTGGCTTTTGCTCGTAAATCAAAAATGGATAATGAGGGAGTGTCATCAATATAAAGCGGCGCTTTTTCAAGGGATTTTACTTTGACATTCAATTGTTCCCATTCGTGTTTTTCAAGCTTTCCAGTTCTTAATTTATCTGAGCTCAAACCTGTTTCAGATGAAATTAAACGCGTAATCAACTGAACTGAAGACATTTCTAAAGAAAAGAATGCAACAGGAATATTTTGATTCACCGCAATATTTCGTGCCATTGAAAGGGTGAGAGCTGTTTTCCCCATCCCGGGTCTGGCTGCTACAATAATGAGATCACTTTCTTGCCAACCTGAGGTCAATTTATCTACTTTATCAAAGCCCGATGGAATTCCGCTGAGCCCTTCTTTATTGGAAATTTCTTCAATTTTTTTCTTAGCTTGAAATACCAAATCTTGGGCAGTTTCCGTAGATTTCTTGATATTGCCTTGGGTAACATCATATAATTTTGATTCTGCTTTGTCTAAAAGATCGAAGACATCCTTGGTTTCATCAAATGAATCTTCAATAATTTCATTGGAAATTTTAATCAAGCTACGCTGAATAAACTTCTGTAAAATTATACGTGCGTGAAACTCGATGTGGGCGGAAGAAGACACCTTTTGCGTGAGTCCTATCAAATAAAAATCTCCGCCTACGATNTCTAATTTTTGATTTTTTCTTAGTTGTGCTGAAACCGTTAACAAATCTATTGGCTGACTGTCTTCAAAAAGTTGTAGTATGGCCTCNAATATNAATTGATGCCCGTCTTTGTAAAAGGAATCAATACTTAATATATCAATAACCTCATCGACGCCCTTTTTATCAATCATCATGGCCCCCAAGACAACCTCTTCTAGATCAACAGCTTGAGGTGGGATTTTTCCTTTTTCAAGACTGATAACATTGGAACGTGTTGACTGAATTCCTTTATATGGTTCTGGCTGTTTCATTACCACTAAAGTATGTAAAATTGAATCTATTTTTAGAAATTAGGACTTGAAAATACAAAACAAGTAATGTTAATAAGTTAGANTAAATTGTTAACAAGGCCAAAAAACCGAACAGCACACTTGGTCTTTTTTTAATTCTTCGAATGGCAGTAAAGTTTAATCGTTGTAAACACCCATTTGAGCATACTTATCCATGCGCTGATCTACCAAAGCTTTTGGTGATAAGTTTTTTAATTCTTCGTAACATTTCAAAATCGCATTTTGAGTGACTGTAAAGGTTTTTTCTGGGTTTTTGTGGGCACCTCCAAGGGGTTCTTTTATGATTTCATCTACCAATTTCATGCGCTTCATGTCTTTTGCTGTCAACTTAAGCGCTTCAGCGGCTTGCTCTTTGTATTCCCAGCTGCGCCATAAAATTGAAGAACAAGACTCAGGAGATATCACAGAATACCAGGTATTTTCAAGCATTAAAACACGATCTCCAACGCCGATTCCCAAAGCGCCACCAGAAGCACCTTCACCAATAATAACGGTTATTATAGGAACTTTCAAGCGGGTCATTTCCAATATATTCCTAGCGATGGCCTCACCCTGCCCCCTTTCCTCAGCTTCAAGTCCTGGATAAGCCCCCGGAGTGTCGATGAGTGTAACCACAGGAATTCCAAATTTCTCTGCCGATTTCATCAAGCGAAGGGCTTTACGATAACCTTCTGGATTNGCCATACCAAAATTTCGGTACTGTCGTGTTTTAGTGTTAAAGCCTTTCTGTTGCCCTATAAACATAAAACTTTGATCTCCGATTTTACCCAAACCACCAACCATGGCTTTGTCGTCTTTGAAATTTCGATCGCCATGAAGTTCTAAAAAGGAATCCTTAAAGATGGCATTGATGTAATCTAAAGTATAGGGCCTGTTAGGATGACGAGAGAGTTGAACGCGTTGCCAAGGGGTTAAATTTTTATAGATTTCTTTTTTGGNGATTTCAAGTTTATTTTGAATTTGTTTGCAAGCCTCGGTGACATCTACGTTACTTTCATCTCCAATAACTTGACATTTTTGTAGTTGATCCTCTAACTCTTTAATTGGTAATTCGAATTCTAAATATTCCATAAGGAAATCTGTATCGGTTGGTTTGTATTACAAATATAGGAACTTTAAATTTTTTGGTTCATGTTAAAAGTTAAATTTTACCTATTTTGTATTTGACCAAAGCATTCATTAAGACAGTACATATTATTAGAGCAGCTCCTATATAAAAAACAGGAGGCATGACCTCAGTTTGAGGGAAGAACAAAAGAGCTAAAAAAATACCATAAATGGGTTCAAGATTGTAGGTTAAAACCACAGAATAAGGAGTGATATAACGCATAACATATACTGAAGCAATAAAGGCATAGGCCGTACAAACGGATGCTAAAATTCCAAGGTAGAGCCAATCGTTTATGGATAATTTAAAAAATGACGCATCAAAGCCGTCATTTGAAAAGGCTATATAAAGGGAGATAAAAAACACGCCGCTGATAAATTCATAAAAAGAAATTGTTGAAGCATTGTGGTGCGCCACAAATTTACCGTTGATTACCGCAAAAAGAGATGAAAAAAGCGCCGATGTAATTCCCAGACAAATCCCCAAGAGGTATTTAATTTCAGTCTGCATGATCATAAAAACTCCTGCAATCACAAGCAGGCCAAATATAATTTCATAGGGGATTATTTTACGTTTATAGAAAATGGGTTCTATAAGAGATGCAAAAAAAGCACCAGTGGAGAACATGGCCAAGGTTATAGAAATATTAGAAACTTTAATAGCAGCAAAAAACGTAATCCAATGCAAGGCAATGACAATGCCCGCTAAAAAAAACTTCAGAATGATTCTGAAGGGGACTACGAGTGAAATCTTTTTAATTTTAATAAATCCAAACATTAAAACGCCTGCGATAAGCATGCGGTACCAAACCAAGGGAATGGCCTCCAAGGAAATTAATTCACCCAAAATTGCGGTAAATCCTGCAATAAAAACAAGAAAATGCAGGTGTAATTGATTTTTAAATTTAGCGCTTGGCATTNAACAAAAGATAAACTGCTAAAATGCCNAAAATAAAATTAGGAAACCAAACGGCAATGAGTGGTGAAAAGTCTGATTGTTCAGCCATTACGCCAAATACCTTGTCGAAAAACACATAAACCATAGCGATGACAATGCCAAAGGCTAAATTAACACCCATGCCACCGCGTCTTTTGATGGAGGATACTGCAACCGCAATAATGGTTAAAATATAAACGGATACCGGTAAACTCCACTTTTTATATTGCACCACTTTATACCTATTTATATTTGAGGAACCACGGGCTTCTTCACGTTTTATAAAATCGGATAATTCACTTACATTTAAGGTTTCTGCTACATATTTTGGAGGTGTCAAATCCAAAAGATCAAAACCTAATAAGGTGTCTATACGCCGCTTGAAAACAAGGGAATCATTGTCTTTTCCTATGTACCGTAGGTAGTAGTTTGACAAACGATAAACACTGTCTTTTTCAATATAATTGATGGCCGACGCATGAATTTTATATTCTAATTTATTACCATTAAAATGCTCAAGTGTAAAATTATTGCCTCGCATTGATTTGGTGTCAAAATTACTGACATAAATGTAATCGTTATCATTTATTTGTTGATGGATGTACTGTGTTATAACCGCTTTTTTATTTTTCAGGTATTTATAATTGAATTCATTAAACCCTTTACTTGCTTTGGGGGCCCAATACATTCCTAAAAACACGGCAANAATGGCAATGACAGTACCCCCAATAAAATAGGGCCTTAAGAATCTGAAAAACGAAACCCCAGAACTCAAAAATGCGATGACTTCTGTATTGTTGGCCAATTTTGAGGTAAACCAAATTACAGAAAGAAATAAAAATAAAGGAAAAAGCAGATTCGCAAAATAAATGGTAAAGTCAAAGTAATAGGCTGCCACTTCTTCAAAAGGAACTTTGTTTTCTAAAATTCGATCTATTTTTTCAGCCAAATTAACTGTTATTCCAATAGGAATAAAAAGCAGTAACATTAAAAAAAATGTCAGCAAATAGCGTTTTAAGATGTACCAGTCAAAAATTTTCATAATCTAAAGGCGCTTATCCATTTGGACAATCATCATTGTCTTCCAAGATAGAAAATCACCNGCTAAAATACGTTTTCTTGCTTCGCGAACCAACCACATATAAAAGCCAAGGTTGTGAATGGTTGCAATTTGTTTGCCTAATAACTCATTGACCGAAAATAAATGTCTTAAATAGGCTTTTGAATATTCTGTATCTACCCAAGTAATTGCCATTTCGTCAATGGGTGAAAAATCGTCGGTCCACTTTTTATTTCTAATATTTATGGTACCATGTGCGGTGAACAACATACCGTTTCTGGCATTTCGCGTAGGCATAACGCAATCAAACATGTCAATTCCTAAAGCAATGTTTTCTAAAATATTTATTGGGGTCCCCACCCCCATCAAATAGCGGGGTTTATCTTCAGGTAAAATAGCACAAACCACANCTGTCATCGCATACATTTCTTCTGCGGGCTCCCCTACTGAAAGACCTCCAATAGCATTACCAACGGCATTAGTATTGGCAATATACTCCGCAGATTGTTGTCTTAAATCTTTGTAAACACTGCCCTGAACGATTGGAAAAAAAGCTTGTGAGAAACCATATTTAAAAGGTAGTTTTTCCAAGTGATTCACACATCGGTCCAACCAACGATGGGTCATGTGCATGGAACGCTTAGCATAATTATAATCACAGGGATATGGTGTGCACTCATCAAATGCCATGATGATATCTGCTCCAATATTACGTTGAATTTCCATNACATTTTCTGGAGTGAAAACATGATAACCACCATCAATATGACTTCTAAACTTAACACCTTCTTCTTTAATTTTTCGATTGGCTGATAAAGAATAGACCTGATAACCACCGGAATCTGTTAAAATATTTCGATCCCAATTCATAAACTTGTGTAAACCGCCCGCTTTTTCTAAAATTTGGACCTGAGGTCGTAAATACAAATGGTAGGTATTCCCTAAAATGATGTCGGGGTTGATGTCATTTTTAAGTTCACGTTGATGCACGCCTTTAACAGTACCAACCGTGCCAACAGGCATGAAAATTGGCGTTTCTATAACCCCATGATCCGTGGCCAATGTGGCTGCACGTGCTTTAGAATTAGTGTCAGTTGTGATTAAATTAAATTTCAAATGGAATGTGTAATATTTGCCACAAAGTTAGCTTATTAAAATCAATTAATAGACTGTGAGAAATAAGCAAATAAAAGCATATAAATTGTTAGTTAAAAAATGATAAGTTAAACCTATAAATATTTTGACGGATAAAAATAAAATTTATTTTTGAAAAACTTTAACTTTTACAACATGTCCAATACAGAACTCAACGCTTTAGTGACCCAAGTTAGGCGCGATATTTTACGCATGGTACATAAAGTAAATTCAGGACACCCAGGCGGATCTCTAGGTTGTACTGAATTCCTTGTGGCCCTTTATTCAAAAGTAATGAACCACAAAACGGAGTTTGATATGAACGGCCTNAATGAAGATTTATTTTTCCTGTCAAATGGTCACATTTCACCAGTTATTTATAGTGTACTTGCGCGAAGTGGCTACTTTCCTGTAGAGGAATTGAATACCTTTCGCCTCTTAGATTCTCGCCTGCAAGGACACCCAACCACTCATGAAGGATTGCCTGGTATTCGGATTGCTTCTGGTTCTTTAGGGCAAGGAATGTCTGTGGCCATTGGAGCAGCACATTCAAAGAAGCTTAACAAAGATCAAAGCATTGTTTACAGCCTTCACGGCGATGGCGAATTACAAGAGGGGCAAAATTGGGAAGCCATCCTTTACGCTGCTGCAAAAAAAGTAGATAATTTAATTGCGACCATTGACCTCAACGGAAAACAAATTGATGGCCCTACAGACGATGTTTTATACATGGGAAATTTAAAAGCTAAATTTGAAGCCTTTGACTGGAGCGTGATTGAGATTGACGCTGGAAATGACATTGACGCTATTTTGGAGGGTATGAATGCTGCTAAAGAAGCCAGTGGAAAAGGAAAACCCGTTTGTGTTCTTCTTAAAACAATGATGGGTAATGGGGTTGACTTTATGATGCACACACATGCTTGGCACGGAAAGGCCCCTAATGACGAACAACTCGCGATTGCCCTTGGCCAGAATCCTGAAACACTAGGAGATTATTAATATTCAAAACCATTACAATGAAAACATATACATANACAGAGAAAAAAGATACACGAAGTGGTTTTGGAGCTGGCTTGACCGAACTTGGAAGAAATAATCCCAATGTAGTGGCTTTGTGTGCTGATCTTGTTGGGTCTNTAAAGATGAATCAGTTTATTGATGAAAATCCAGAGCGGTTCTTTCAAATTGGAATCGCGGAAGCGAATATGATGGGCATTGCTGCTGGATTAACGATTGGAGGTAAAATTCCTTTCACAGGAACTTTTGCAAATTTCTCAACAGGTCGTGTTTACGATCAAATTAGACAATCCATTGCATACTCTGGGAAAAATGTAAAAATTTGCGCATCTCACGCAGGTTTAACATTGGGAGAAGATGGCGCTACCCATCAAATTTTAGAAGATATTGGTCTTATGAAAATGTTGCCTGGAATGGTGGTAATCAATCCATGTGATTACAATCAAACCAAAGCTGCAACAATAGCCATAGCAGATTATATAGGACCTGTATACTTACGGTTCGGGCGCCCCTCTGTTCCTATTTTCACACCTGAAAATCAAGTGTTTGAAATAGGAAAAGCCATTCAACTGACTGAAGGGACTGATGTGACCATTGTGGCTACGGGCCATTTAGTTTGGGAGGCATTAGAAGCCTCAAAAGCATTAGAAGCCAAAGGAATTTCGGCAGAAGTCATCAACATTCACACCATCAAACCTTTGGATGAAACTGCAATTTTAAAATCGGTTGCAAAAACAGGCTGTGTGGTTACGGCAGAAGAACACAATTATTATGGTGGATTAGGTGAAAGTGTTGCTAGAGTCTTGGGACTTAACACACCAGCTCCCCANGAATTTGTTGCCACCAATGACACNTTTGGAGAATCTGGAACTCCTGCTCAACTTATGAAAAAATACGGCTTGGACAGCGCGACCATTGTTCAAAAANCACAAAAAGTAATTGCCAGAAAATAGAGGCTATTCNTTANAAANAAAAAAAGCAGGCNTANGCCTGCTTTTTTTGTTNNATACCGATTCTAGTTGTCAAGAGTTCCTGTATCATCGGCATCCAGATAATTGGGAATTCCATTACCATTGGTATCTTCAAGAGTAATGAGTTTGACTGAAAAAGTGCCATCATCAGCACTAACCAACGGGGTAAACAGTTGATCTGAACCCAAAGGTTCAAATGCTTGCATTTGNGCACTCAANCCTTCAAGACTAGTATCCGTTAAATCAAGAGCAATGACTTCTCTAAATGTGCTAAAACCATCTCCATCATCATCCGTATCTAAAAAATTAATAACTAAATCAGCATCAGTATCATCATTGTAGATATTCATATCAGCATCCAAATCTTCCATATAACTAGGAATNTAATCATTGTCATGATCCATGACTTTATATTGTTGTAATTCAAATTTAAAAATCAAACATGAATAACTAGAGATTCCAGGACTAGCAGAGTTGAAATAAGCCAATCCTGAAGGCAAAAACATAACACCAATACCATAATTGTCAAAACGCACGGTCCCATCGCTATTAGTCACATAAGCATCAGATGTTTTAAATTGGGGTAAAACGCGGTTCCATCCAGCGATTACATTAGACAAATCAAAATCTAAAGAAGATATNGATGCATCAAAAGAAGTGTTGTTGGTTAAAAAACCCTCNTAATTAACCCGAACTTGATCTGTGAAATGTGGGTGCTCGCCTTGCCCCTGTTCAATGGTTAAAATATAATAATTATAATNAACCCCCTCAAAAACGGTTTGTTTTTCTTCTACTGCATCAATCAATAAAGTGGTGTCGGGAGGAAGTGTTTCACCTTCAACAAGTTCTGTAATTTCAATGTCTGAAATTTGAGGATAAAAAGATAGATCTTCCAGGGCACCAGAATTAAAATAATGATTGTTTAAATAATTTTGTAGAGTATCCATGTCGCTCAACTGTTGCTCTGTACGATCCCTTGGCGGAGTTACCTCAGCTTGTGTTTCTTCTTTTTCGCAAGTATAGATAACAGAAGAAAAAATGAACAAAAGAAAAGCGTAAAATTTAATTTTCATAATTTTTGTATTTGGAGCTGCAAGATACAATATTATAGTATTTTTGCAGAAAACAATCAAAGGCTTTTGATAAAAAATGAGAATCGACAAGTTTTTATGGTGTGTTCGTTATTATAAAACGCGAAGTTTGGCAACAAATGCCTGTAAAAAAGGCAGGGTTAAAGTCAATGATCAAGTGGTGAAGCCGAGTCGGGAAGTTTATCCTACCGAAAAAATAACGGTTAGAATGAAGCAAGTCAACTACCAATTGACCATTCTAGAATTACCTAAAAGCAGAATGGGAGCCAAACTGGTTGATATTTACAGAACTGATACCACACCAAAGTCTGAATTTGAAGCCCAAGAGCTTTTAAAATATTCGAAGGATTATAACAGAACTAAAGGGGAAGGACGTCCAACCAAAAAAAGCAGAAGAGANATTGAAGATTATTTAGATTTTGATGACAATTAAACAACAACTGTAAAATGTCTTTTTTATATTTGAAAAAAATATCCTCATGGCCTTATCACAAAATTGCATTCTTAATAATGAAGAAATTAATCATAAAATTCGCAGGATTGCCTATCAAATTTACGAATCAAACGTGGATGAAAAAGAAGTAGTTTTGGCAGGCATACAAAGTAATGGTTACTTTTTGGCTCAAAAGATCAAAAACAAATTAGAAGAGATTTCTAAGATTAAAGGAACTTTATGTTCGGTGAAAATAAATAAAAAAACCCCTTACAGTGTTGTTGAAACATCTTTGAGTCCAGAACAATACGCCAAGAAGTCTTTGGTATTAATTGACGATGTTTTACATTCTGGAACTACCCTTATTTATGGTGTTAAACACTTCCTAGAAACCCCGTTGAAACAATTTAAAACTGCTGTTCTCGTTAATAGGAATCACAAAAAATACCCTGTTAAAGCAGATTTCAAAGGTATCTCACTTTCAACTTCACTGAANGAGCATGTCGATGTGATTTTTAAAGACAATAATGCCAAAGTTGTGCTAATTTAAAGCGCTATTTATTTCTTGAATAATTTGATCAATTTGCATTGAACTTACTTCAATAGTTATTTCAGCTTGGGTGTAGAATGCTGAACGTTCAAAAAGATGTTTACCAATAAAATCAGAAAGTTTTTCGTCGGGAATATTGGCAATTAAGGGCCGATTAGATTTCTCAGTAATCAAGCGCTTAGTCAGGGATTTTACTGAGGCTTTTAGGTATACTGTAAAAATATTGGAATGACTTAATAAATACGGAAGTATATCTCCATAACAGGGTGTACCCCCACCCAAGGCCAAAACTAAATTAGAATGGGAGTTGCAAATTTCAAATACAGCCTTTCTTTCGATATCACGAAATTCAAGCGCACCTTTGGTCTCAAATAAATTTGATATAGAGGATCCTTGCTGTTTTTCAATATAACAATCAAGATCTAAAAACTCTGTGTTTAATCGATTTGCCAATGGTTTTCCAACGGATGATTTACCAGAACCCATATATCCCAAAAGAACAACAATCATATACAATATTTAGTTATTTAAAAGCGCCCAAATAATAAGACAAAAAAACGAAAAAATATTGAAAGAAAAATATTGTATTATTAATTAAACACTTTATCTTTGCAGCCGCTATTATACACATCATAATGACTTGGTAGCTCAGTTGGTAGAGCATCTCCCTTTTAAGGAGAGGGTCCTGGGTTCGAGCCCCAGCCAAGTCACTAAAAGTTAAGCCTGGTCTTAACTTTTTTTATTCAAATTAAATGCGCACGTGGCGGAATTGGTAGACGCGTTAGCTTGAGGGGCTAGTGGGAATTATTCCCGTGGAAGTTCGAGTCTTCTCGTGCGCACATTATTATAAAATCTTGATTTTTGTGTTGATTTTTCTGTGATTCATAAATTCCAAATCTATCCCAATAATTAGCATCACTGAAGCAGTCTTGAAGATTTAAGACATGGAAAAAAATGAAAATTAAGTTAAAGATTTGTAAAAATCCTCAGCGATGGTATTTCAAACCGGTCTTTTAATTAATTTAGTATCACAATGAAAAAGTCTATACAAATAATAGGATCAGGATTCTCATCACTCTCAGCAGCTTGTTATTTAGCAAAATCAGGTTTTAAAGTCTCCATTTTTGAAAAAAACAGCAAAGTTGGAGGTCGCGCGGGACAATTAAAAAAAGAGGGATTCACTTTTGATATTGGGCCTTCTTGGTATTGGATGCCAGACGTTTTTGATCGCTTCTTTAAAGACTTTGGGAAAAAGACTTCTGATTACTACATAATTGATAAGCTAGATCCAGCTTATCGAATATTTTTTGAGGATGAAGTAATGACTATTGGAGACTCTCTTGAAAAAATTTGTTTGGAATTTGAACGAATTGAAAAGGGAAGTGGAGTTAAACTAAAAAAGTTTATTGGAAAAGCCCAAGAAAACTATGGAATCGCCGTAAACAAGATTCTTTACAAATCACCTGGAATCTCACCTAAAGAGCTGGTTACTCCAGAAACTATNNTAAGAATTGATCAGTTTTTTAAAACAATTAGTCAAGAAGTAAGAAAAAAATTTAAAAATCCCAAACTAATATCGACTCTAGAGTTTCCTTCTTTGTTCCTAGGTGCCAAACCTAGTAAAACNCCTTCTTTTTTTAGTTTTATGAATTTTGCAGACTTTGGATTGGGAACATGGCACCCAAGAGGTGGTATGTATGAAATTATCAAAGGGATGAAATCATTGGCAATTGAACTTGGGGTTGAAATACACACAAATCACAACATTGATAAAATAGTTGTTGAAAAGAGTGCTGCAATAGGTGTGAAAACAAAAGGTCGTTTTATAAAATCAGACATCGTTATCAGCGGGGCAGATTACCATCATTCTGAAACCCTTTTGGACATTAAATACCGCCAATATTCAGAGGCTTATTGGAACAGTAAAGTATTTGCACCATCCTCATTGCTCTTTTACATTGGACTAGACAAAAAAATAAAAAACGCAGAGCACCATAACCTGTTTTTTGATGCTAATTTTGAAACACACGCTGAAGAAATTTATGATAATCCAAAATGGCCAAGCCATCCATTATTTTATGTAAATATTCCCTCAAAAACAGACCCATCTATGGCGCCAGAAAACTGTGATGCTTTGTTTATTTTAATGCCCATTGCTCCAGGACTTAAAGACACTGATNCGCTGAGAAATCAATACTTAGAAAATATTCTTAAAAGATTTGAAGAAAAAACAGAACAATCAATACAAAATAATATTATATTTATAGAGTCGTTTTGTGTAAAAGATTTTGAGTCTAAATACAATTCGTACAAAGGNAATGCCTATGGCATGGCAATGACATTATTGCAAACTGCTTTTTTAAGGCCTAAATTAAAAAGTAAAAAAGTTAAAAATTTGTATTTTACAGGACAATTAACTGTTCCGGGTCCCGGTGTACCGCCCTCACTAATCTCTGGAAAACTTACATCAAAACTAATTCAAAAAGTTCTTTAGAAAATTGTACCGAGCACTAATAATATAAGATTATGAAATCGATTTTTGACATTGTATCAAAGAACTGTAGTGAAATTGTTACGAAAACCTACAGTACATCTTTCTCGATGGCAACGAAAATGCTGTCAAGCTCCATTCGACAAGATATTTATAATATTTATGGTTTTGTAAGGTTGGCTGATGAAATTGTAGACTCATTTCATGATTATCCCAAGAAAGAATTGTTTGCCAAGTTTGAATCCGATTTAGAAATAGCACTTCAAAATAAAATCAGNCTAAATCCGATTCTAAATGCTTTTCAATATACCTATCACAAATGTAATATTGAACGTGAGCTTGTAGATGCATTTATGAATTCTATGCGACTGGATTTACATAAATTANCCTACAAAACAGAAGAAGAATATAAAAATTATATCTATGGCTCTGCGGATGTCGTTGGTCTTATGTGTCTAAAAGTTTTTGTAAACGGAAATCAAGAAAAATACGATAGCTTAAGAGGTTTTGCGATGGCCCTGGGCTCAGCGTTTCAAAAAGTTAACTTTCTTAGAGATATCAAAGCAGATTACGAAGGTTTAAACCGAAACTATTTCCCAAATACAGACTTAAAAAATCTAGATGAAGCAGCCAAACAGCAAATCATTGATGATATTGAAAATGATTTTTCTGAGGGTCTTAAAGGAATTAAAATGTTGCCATTAGAAGCCAAATTTGGGGTTTTTATGGCCTATCGTTATTACACCCAATTACTTAAAAAATTAAAGAAAACACCGGCACTCGAAATAAAGAATACGCGTATCCGAGTACCCAATTACAAAAAGATTGAATTGTTGACGCGTAGTTATGTAAAATATCAGCTAAATTTATTATAGGACATGATCATAAACACAATACTTTGGATATTCGTTTTTCTATCGACNTTTTTTATCATGGAATTTATGGCTTGGTTCACNCATAAATANATCATGCATGGGTTTTTGTGGAGCTTGCACAAAGACCACCACCANAAAGATCACGACAGCTGGTTTGAGCGGAATGATGCCTTTTTTATTTTTTACGCAGTGGTAAGTATGGGTTGCTTTTATTTCTGGAGCTACGAAGGCTTTTGGGCTGGCCTACCTATTGGCTTTGGTATTATGGCNTATGGGGCGACCTATTTTATAGTGCATGACATTTTTATACACCAACGTTTTAAAATGTTCAGAAAAGCAAATAATTGGTATGCAAAAGGCGTGCGAAGAGCTCATAAAATGCATCACAAACACCGTGGTAAAAAAGATGGGGAATGTTTTGGAATGTTGGTCGTTCCTTTTAAATATTTTAGGAAGTAGATTGTGAATTCGCTCTATCTATGGCTTAATATTGGCTCCATTGCTGTTCCGCTATTATACAGCTTTCACCCGAAATTACAACTTTACAAAAAATTTCATTGCCTTTTGTTGTCCCTAATGCTCACTATGGGTGTTTTTATCCCATGGGATGTGATTTTTACAATCAATGGTGTCTGGGGCTTTAATTCTGATTACTTTTTAGGATTTGAAATTTTAAGCCTTCCTTTGGAAGAATGGCTCTTTTTTATATGTATCCCCTTTGCTTGTGTATTTACACATTATGCATTAATACTATACTTCCCTAATTTAAAGCTCAATAAAGTAGCCACAAAAGCCATAAGCATAAGTCTTGTTTTAATTTTATTTATTCTAGCTCTGGCCAATTATGACAAATGGTACACATTGGTAAATTTTAGTATGGCAATACCATTGACANGGCTTGTTTACAAATACAACCCCCAACTACTTCAGTATTTTCTGTTGACTTTTTTGGTCATGCTTATTCCCTTTTTTATTGTAAATGGGGTTCTGACAGGCAGTTGGATTGACAATCAAGTCGTTTGGTATAACAATGCGGAAAATTTAGGAATACGTATGGGAACCATTCCTGTTGAAGATAGTATCTACGCCTATTCTATGATTTTGATGAATCTATACTTCTTTGAATATCTCTGTTCTAGGTTTAAAAAATAAACGAACTCCGGCCTGAAGGAAAAAAATATGAAATATNTTAGAGTAGTTAGAGTTTAATACAGGCTCTCAATGATAGTATCAACAGTGACACCTTCTGCTTCGGCTTTATAATTTTTTATAATCCTGTGGCGTAGGACACTTTTGGAAACCCCCTGAACATCTTCAATATCAGCTGAAAACTTACCATGAATAACTGCATGGGTTTTAGCTGCAAAGATTAAATTTTGAGATGCCCGTGGGCCTGCACCCCAGGATACAAATTCTTGAATTTTTTCTGAAGCAGTAGCAGTATTAGGCCTTGTTTTTGAAATCATTCGAACGGCATACTCAACCACGTTATCTGCCACTGGAATTCTGCGAATTAGGCTTTGAAATTCTAAAACAGCTCTAGCATCAAAGACAACATCAACTAAAGATGAATGGNTGGAAGTGGTCTGTTTCACAACCGAAACTTCTTCTTCAAATGTAGGATACTCCAGATTTATTGCAAACATAAAACGGTCCAATTGGGCTTCTGGAAGTGGATAAGTCCCTTCTTGTTCAATGGGGTTTTGTGTGGCCAAAACAAAATAAGGCTGTTCTAATTTATAATGATTTCCAGCAATTGTGACCGAGCGTTCCTGCATGGCTTCCAAAAGTGCTGCTTGGGTTTTTGGAGGGGTCCGATTGATTTCATCTGCTAAAACAATATTTGAAAAAACGGGGCCTTTGATAAACTTAAAATTCCGATCGTTGTCAAGAATTTCGCTCCCAAGAATATCTGAGGGCATCAAATCTGGTGTGAATTGAATGCGTTTAAAATCTAACCCCAAGGCTTTTGCAATGGTATTTACCATAAGAGTCTTTGCCAAGCCGGGTACACCTATCAACAGTACATGACCGCCTGAAAAAATAGAAATTAAAATTTGTTCAATAACCGCTTCTTGACCCACTATAACTTTGGCAATTTCTTTTCTTAGTTGTTGGTATTGACCCAGATATTTCTCGATAAATTTAACGTCTGACATTCTTAGTTTTTGATTTTAAACCAATTACTATTGAACTCACAACTTCTTAAATCTCCATTGATTTTTATGTAAGTATCCATAATTTTTTCTTCTTGCCACTTTGATATGGTGTTGAGCTGTTTTTCTTGTAAGGCAAGAGTCTTTATTTTGAGGTAATCCTTGGCGAATTCTGCTTCGTGCTCATCCGTACGTTGAGTTACAGTTAGAATTTTGAACTTGATGGGGTTTAATCGGTCTTCATCTTGATAAACAGGGCTAACCTCATTGTCCTTCAACTTTTGAATTTGTGCATACAGCTCTGGATCCATTTTAGTGAGTTCAAAATTGTAATCTTGTGTTTCGGGGTTGCGTAACTGGCCACCGTCAAATTTGGTTTCTTTCTCATCACTGGCTTCAAGAGCTGCCTGGGCAAATGTAACATCTCCCACCACAATGCTTTGGCGTACTTTTTCAAGTTTTTCTTTGGCAGCCGTAATGGCATCCTTTGTCAATTTAGGTCGCAATAAAATGTGACGGATATCGTATTCCTGACCTCTAACTTTTTCTAATAAAATAATGTGGTATCCAAAATCTGTTTTGAAGGGCTCTGAAATATCTCCTTCATCCAATGAAAAGGCAACTTCTCTAAACTCCTTGGTCATTCTGGGACGCTTTTTGTTGAGTGTGTATTTACCACCTGTACGCTTGGAACCAGGATCCTCACTATAAAGCACTGCTTTAGTGGTAAAACTACTGCCATTCTCTAAAACATCTATTCTAAATTCTCTAAGGCGATTGATAACTTTATCCGTTTCTTCTTTGCTAGTCTCAGGGACTACAACAATTTGAGCAACTCTGAGTTCTGTTCCAAAAAGGGGCCGTTCTTCTTTAGGAATTGTATTAAAAAATTGTCGAACTTCTTCAGGAGTAACTTCAATTTCATCAACAACCTTTTGTTGCATTTTTGAAGCCATNTGGCCATTTTTATTTATTTCATACATTTCGTCTCTAAGTTCTTGTTCTGAAGATTTGTTGTAATAAGCAATTAACTTATCCATAGACCCAATTTGTTCTGCAAACCCTTCTAGTTGCTGGTCTACATAAGATCTTATTTCAATATCATTAACTTCAATACTATCTTGAATAGCGTGATGGATATAGAGTTTATCTTCTAATAATTTTCCGAAAAGCTGACAGCGAGAAATGTCTTGTGTAGACACACCGCTGGCTTCTAATTGTGCGAATTGTTTGTCTATGTCAGAGTCTAAGATTACGAAATCACCAACCACAGCCGCTACACCATCAACCTTTACTAAGGCCGTTGAATCTCTAGTTTTTTTAACGAGGACTTCCTCTTTTTGATCTTTAATAATTTCTTGTGCATGTACAGAGCCAAGCATTAAAAATCCAAACGCAATAAAAGATGATAAGAACTTATTCATAAATTTCAAATTTTTTATTTTTAATAGCGTCATCAACAATCTCACTTTTTAATTGATTAACAAGCTTTAACTTGCGCTTGTTTATAATAATTTGCTTCAAAGTGGGTAAAGCATAAGCCATGGGCGCTTGACTTCCAATTTCAAGCAAATCCTTAACCTCCATCAAATATAACCCTAATGAGTCTTTGAGTTGTATAAAATTTATTTTTTTTAATAAAACTTTATTAAATCCTTTTTTGAGCGGCTTGATTTTAGAAATAACTTGGCTGGACTTGATCCAAACAGAATCGTTTAAGAAAAACGAATTGAATTGTAGTGAAATCGTATCTAAAACAGTACGGTCTTCCGCATTGTATCTTCTAAAACGACGTTTAATTTCATTAGAATTGGGGAGGTTTTTATCGTGGTTTATATAACGAAGCTTGATCAAGTCTTCCTTGAGAACAAACAATTCCTTATTTTGATTGTAAACTTCCTCAAGTTCTTGATTGGTAATGGTCGTATCTAAATTTTGTTTGACCANGGCTTCAAGATAAGCAGATGTATATAAATCACTTTTATACTGTTGCACTAAAATTTCAAATTCAATTTGTTGCTCCGCCTCTAAGTTGATTCTTGCACCATCCTGAAGCAGTTGTTCTGTAGCCCAATTGTTTATGACATTTTGAATTTGTATCAAACTGTCTTGTTGGGATAGGCCTTCAANTAAAGCGGTATCAATGTCATCAAGAGTTAAAAAACTGNTATTAACACGAGCGATTGAATCCTGGCTGTTGGGCTTCAAAGCCAGATCACAGCTGAAAATAACTAGAAAACATAAACTAAAAAATCTCGAAATTTTCATTCGGTTTTAATACTTTTTTTTAAATCATTAAGTATATCATCATTGATGACAATCGGATATTTATTTCTTAATGTTTCAAGCCATTCAAACTCTAAAACATTTTGATAATTAGAGATAACAGCGCCTTTAGCATCCTCAAATGAGAGTATTTGTGGTGTTTCAATATTGCTAATATTCAGTAAAANATAGTTGTCATCCAANCTAAANATTTCAGANATTCCTTTGTTAAAAACCATNTTTTTNGGAATTAACGGGTTNTCTATCTCAAAATCNCCNCTNCTAAAAATTANANCTTGATCACGTTTGTTTAATTNTTGAGAGATNGCNTCNGTTGACAGGCCTTGACTCCACAATTTTTTNACTGCCTTCAATTTCTTTTTTTTATTTGAACGTGCAATGGTAGCTGTAATTTTGCTGTTTGACTTAAATTTAGAAGTATTTTCNTTGTAATATGATTTTAAACCTATTGAGTCTAGTTGAGCACCTTTCCAAATTTTGTTTTCCATGATATCAAATAACAGCAGTCCTTCTTCATATTCTTTTAAAACATTGGCATAATCTTCATTTTCATTAATTAGGTTATTTTTCTTGTACTGAAAAAGATTGTTCTCAAGAAAAAGTGCGTATTGCTTTGAAATAAATTTTGATTTGCCAGTTGAAACGTTGAAGGAANGTTTGTTTTTATTTAATAAATCTAAAAAGTCTTTGTANAAAAATTCTTGAGATTCTATTTTTAAGAAAACTTGAGGTTCAATGGAAGCCTNTACCATCCAAGTGTCATCAGCATCATTTATTTCNATTAACGCAGCAACTGATTNTANACTCGGTTGACTAATCTTGTACTGTTGTTTCAACTTTTCTAGCATCTTTTGACGAATNATCTTAGAACGTGCATCCCGCTTGACTTTCTGCTCTAAATCAACTTTGATTTTTTCATAGGGCTCAACAGGAGTTTTTGAAATGAGCTTTAAAATATGCCAACCAAATTGCGTTTGTATAGGCTCAGAAATAGCACCGATATCNTTTAACCCAAAAGCAGTATTAACAAAAATTTCAGACCTTATATCCCCAGATTTGAAAGGATTCATCACCCCACCCTTGGCTGCAGAACTTTTATCATCGGAAAACTGCTTAGCCAGGCTTTCAAAAGAATCTCCTTCTTGGATTGACCTGTAAATTTCTTTTATTCTNTTCTCTGGAACCAACGTACTGTCATTTTGAGTATTGGCAATCATAATGTGCGCCACCTGAACTTTACCTTTTGAAGGTCTTTTATTCAATACCTTAACGACATGGTATCCNAATTGGGTCCTAAAAGGTTTTGAAGTTTGCCCTAATGGCGTGTTGAAAGCAGCATTTTCAAAATCATAAACCATCTTGAAAGCTGAAAAATAGCCTAAATCTTCAACGAAAATAGATTTGCCATCGTGTAATGCGGTGCGAAGACTTTTGAAATCTTCTTTAATCATACGAGGTCTCAAAGCTTGAATTTTCTCATAAGCAGCCAGCGTATCTTGGCCGGGCTGAATCCGCACCAAGATATGTTGTGCCTTTACCTCATTGGCAGTGCGATTATAAGCCTCTTTTACAAGCGTTTCAGTAACTTCTTTATCAGAAGTATATGCTTTCGAAAGTTGATTTTTGTAACTTTCAAATTCTTTCTTATAACTCTCCTTTTGATCGAAACCAAGGGTCCGGGCTTCTTTTAATTTTAATTTATAGTTGGTGTAAAGGTTGAGATAGTAGTCAATATTTTTTTGGCTCTCGTCCTGAACCAAATCGATGTTTTTATTATAAACCCTTAAAAATTCTTTAACGGAAATCGTTTCACCACCTATGGTCATAAGGTTTTCTGAATCAACAGATTGGGCAGTAATAAAATTTACGGATGCAACAAAGAGGTTTAAAACTAGGAAAAATCTGATCATATTTATTTGATTTTTGGGATAACAAACTTATAAAAAATTGAACAATTTGCAATAGTATGCAATGTTGAAACTTTAATTATCGAGAATAATTAGGCGCCTCTTTTGTTATCATCACATTATGGGGGTGACTTTCACTGATTCCGGAGGAAGTGATTTTAACAAATTGACCGGTTTCTTTAAGTGTATTGATATCCTTAGCCCCGCAATAACCCATGCCGGCTCGAATGCCTCCTACAAACTGATGAAGACTTTCAAAAAGTTCCCCTTTGTAGGGGACGCGCCCAACAATTCCTTCAGGAACAAGTTTTTTAATATCGTCTTCAACATCTTGAAAATAACGGTCCTTACTACCTTCTTTCATCGCTTCTACAGACCCCATACCTCTGTAGGATTTAAATTTTCGGCCTTCATAAATAATAGTTTCTCCTGGAGATTCTTTTGTGCCTGCTAAGAGTGACCCTAGCATAACACAGTCTGCACCCGCTGCCAAGGCCTTTGGAATATCACCTGTATAACGTATGCCTCCATCGGCAATAACCGGAATCCCTGATCCTTTAAGCGCTTCGGCCACTTGTAAAATAGCAGAAAACTGTGGAAATCCGACACCAGCAACCACACGTGTTGTACAAATAGAGCCTGGTCCAATACCAACTTTTACTGAATCTGCTCCTGCTTTAACCAAATATTTTGCAGCATCAGCAGTGGCAATATTCCCTACTACTATATCAAGTTCTGGAAACTTAGCTTTAATAGTTTTCAAAACATCGACCACGCCTTTAGTATGGCCATGGGCCGTATCAATAACAATAGCATCGACTCCAGAGTTAACCAATGCTTGGGTACGTTCCAAAGCATCGCCAGTAACTCCGATGGCAGCAGCCACGCGAAGGCGACCATACTGGTCTTTATTCGAAATGGGTTTTTGGGTGAGCTTTGTAATGTCTCTAAAAGTAATCAGACCGATGAGTTTATCATCATTATCAACTACTGGCAACTTTTCTATTTTATTTTTCTGAAGAATCACCTCGGCTTGTTGAAGCGAAGTTCCTTCAGACGTAACAACTAAATTTTCAGAAGTCATAACCTCTGTAATCGCACGCTGATTGTTTTTTTCAAATCTCAAATCTCTATTGGTAACAATACCTTTCAAAACGTAATTTTTGTCAACAATTGGAATCCCACCAATGCGGTGTTCCTTCATGCTCTTTTTAGCATCCATAACGATGGCATCTAATTGAAGTGTAACAGGATCTATAATCATACCACTTTCTGCACGTTTTACTTTGCGCACCTCAATGGCTTGCTGATCTATGGTCATATTTTTGTGTAACACCCCAATACCACCTTCTCGAGCAATGGCAATGGCCATGGCACTTTCAGTAACGGTATCCATGGCTGCGGAAACGATGGGAACATTGAGTTCAATATTTTTAGAAAATTTACTTGTAATGCTGACCTCCCGGGGTAAAACCTCCGAAAAAGCAGGNATCAAAAGAACATCATCATAGGTGAGCCCTTCGCCAATAATTTTAGAAAGATGTGATTGCATTGCAATTANGTTTAATTGCATGCAAATTTAAGGTTTTTTATTCTATTACTTNTGATATGTTTTTAAAATCCTTAGAAAGTGGTTTCATTTTCATTAGCATTGTATAAATAATTAAAGGTATAATAGCGTGCATTACCAGCAACAGAGTCGTCTAAATCTCTATAATAACTTAAAATTTCAACCTTAGCATATTTAAAGTCACGTGTCCTAATAACCAATGTTTTACCTGGAATAGGAAGAATTATATGTTCTGGGGGGCCTGTATAGGTATACCATCCATTCCCACTTCCCGTAGGAATAGCCAAGCCTTCTTCTAAAGAATCTTGAGTAAAATCGCTTACAACAACAGAAGTTACTTCTGAAAACGGCAGACTTTTAATGTAAGCCGCTGCGTTGCCATTGCGCTCTGGCTCGTCCGCATCGCCTGTAGATGTACCGCCATTAACTATAATTGTTGTCGCTCTAAAGGCAATATCCCAATCGGTATCGCTTGTAGTCACTGAAGCCGAAGCAAAATCAAACTTTGTGTAGCTACCGCTGGAGGGTTCTTGTCCTTGGCCACCTGTCATAGGTGCATGTAAGTTGGTTATTTGCAAATATTGCTCAGCTGGCAAAGGGGTTCCGTCATCATCATTACAGGAGGTAAATGCAAAAACAAACAAGAAGATTAGAATTTTGTATTGATAAGATGATTTCATTATTATTATATTTATTATTAAAAATTTATGGTCACATTTCCGTAAAAGATCCTGCCAGCAATATTACTGATATTTTGAGGGTCGTTAAGATCTAAAAAATTATCCATTCCAAAACCCAGTTTGTAATGTTCAAAAATGGTTTTATTAATCGCAAAGTCTAAAATTGAATATCCAGAAACAAAAGTATCATAAGCATCTAAATAACCATTGCCATTGGTGTCATAAAGCCCAAATTCACTTCTATATGTGGCTCTTATGTTACTATCTAAATTCCATTTTTGCATTTGATAAGAAAGCTTAAAATTAAGCATATGCCTAGAGCGGTTTAACAGGCCAAAATAATCTTTCTTTGAAAGTACAAAAGCGGGAGATGTTGGTGTTAACCTTGCAAATACTTCACCATTTTTAAAAGCTTGAACAGCTTTTTTGTCTTTTGCATACAACAATTGATAGCCAGTTGTTAGTACTGTGTTTTTATTAAATTTTAAGCTTGCATTGAATTCGAGCCCTTGGGTATAAATCTCGTTTACATTATAATAACTAAAAACGTTTTGGCCATTGGTTTTTCTGGCGATAACTCTGGTGTCAATAAGGTTCGATATTTCATTTCTAAATAAGTTAAAATTGATTTTGAGTTTTGGATCAATTCCTAGATCGATTCCAAAATTATATCCGATTGAGCGCTCAGGATTTAGATTGCCCTCAAACACACTTAGAGGTACCAAAAGGCTCGCAATATCTCCATTGGCCTCTAACTCGGGGATAAGTGTGGTTACGGCATTGTAACCCAAAACTGTGTAGCCTACAGTTGCATTTGTAAAATCAAAATACAATTGTCTAAAGTCGGGGGTTTTAAATCCGTAACTTACAGAACCTTTGACAGCTATTTTATCATTGAATTTATAGCGTGCAGCCGCTTTGGGGCTAAGTTGAGATATGTATTCGTTATGTCGATCAAAACGAAGGCCTAAAATCAAATTGAATTCATCGTTTTTTGTGTATTCATATTGAGAATAAAGATAGGATGAATTAAACTTGGGGTATCCAAAAAAGTCTGTTCTTTGCAAGCTTTCGAGTTGCATCCCTACCCCAGCGATGAATGAATTTTGTGCATTCGGCTTAAAGACAGTTCTAAATTCAGGTCTTAAAAAACGTTGTTTAAAATCGCTGTATGAGAATAAATTGCCTGCTGTGTCATTTAGAAATTCTTCTGCCTTGTAAGTAGTGGAATAGAATTCGAATTGACTGCCCCAACTTTCATTGAATTTAAGTTCTAATTTTGAATGAAAATTCCATTCATCAATTTGACTCTCTCCATCATAGCTGGCACTCGCGACATTGTCTTGCACTTGGCGGTAGAGCCTGCCAGAGACGAAGAAATTGACTTTTTCTGAAAACTCATAATTAATTTTAGTGTTAAACGTATAATTGTGAAAAGGCTCAACAGTGTTGACATCGTCTGAATCTACTAAATCGTATCCCTCATTAGAAAAGCGATTGACAAAAGCATAAAGCCCAAGTTTGTCTTTTTTATAACTGAGCTCTGTACTCAAGTCATTTGAACTAAAAGTACCTCCGCGATAATAAAAACGGCCTCCGAAACCGCTCTTAGGGGTTTGCGTTATAATATTAACAACGCCCGCCAAAGCTTCATTGCCATAGAGGCTAGAAGAAGGCCCTTTTACAATCTCAATTTGTTTGATATTGCCTACGGTAACTCTGGATAAGTCCAAAGTGCCTGCGGAACGGCCTATAAGC
>NYVA01000016.1 GCA_002684355.1 Formosa sp. | reverse complement strand
GTCTCAAAAAGTAAATTATCTAAAGTTGACCACAAGGACTTTAAAAAACACATTAAACTATAAGTGAGCAATTTTAGACAAGGCCGTTATTCTTGGTTGATTAAACCCATTTCTTGCGCTGTGGACCTCAGCGTCATACAAATTATTTCATTAATTTATTTGCACCAAGCGCTTCGACTAAAGTTTGTTCTTATTATTTCCCTTGGCTGGATTGTGACAGCTTTGATTTCAAAATTTTACGAAGTATACCGCCATTCAAGTGTTGTAAGAGTATTTAATTTATTGGTCCGGCAGGGCTTGTTTTTTTCTTTATTTATGTTTGCATATGCGGGGATTTTTCCTAACCTTGAAATCGATCCAAAACAAACGCTTAAACACCTAATTATTTGTTTATTTTTCATTGCGATTTCCAAGTACATCTTATTTTTCCTACTCAAAAGATATCGCGCCTATTTTAAAGGGAATATCCGAAGAACAATTATTTTGGGGGTCAATAAACAAGCGAAAGCTGTGGCAAAATTTTTCGATGACACTCCTGAAGCGGGCTTTATAAACACCAAACTAGTTCCTTTCAAAAAATCAACTACCCAGGAATTAAATGCCCTTTTTGAATACATTAAGCAGAACCGTGTAGACGAGATTTATTGTTCCCTTTCTGAGATTGGTTCAGCAGAAATCAAGGCAATTACAAAATTTGCTGATAATAATTTAAAAATTGTCAAATTTATCCCTGAGCAGAACACAATTTTAAACAAAGAGCTTAAGCGTGATTTCTATGGTTTGGTACCAGTCTTAGAGTTCAGATCTATTCCATTAGACGACTCTTATAACTTGGCCCTGAAACGTGTTTTTGATGTTGTGTTTTCAATACTTGTTATTGTTTTTGTCATGTCTTGGCTCACCCCCATTTTAGCCCTGCTTATTAAGCTTGAATCCCATGGGCCTGTTTTTTTCAAACAAAAAAGAAACGGCTATAATTACAAAACATTTAACTGTCTCAAATTCAGATCGATGGTTATTAACAAAGAGGCGGATTTAATTCAAGTGAGAAAAGCAGATGACCGGGTCACAGGCGTTGGGAAATTTATGCGACAAACCAGTATTGATGAGCTTCCTCAATTTTTTAATGTTTTGATTGGAGATATGTCGGTGGTAGGACCCCGCCCTCACATGTTATCCCATACTGATATGTATGCCAACAAGGTAGATAAATTTATGGTGCGGCACTTTGTAAAGCCCGGCATCACAGGATTGGCTCAAGTAAGTGGCTATAGAGGCGAAGTGGAATCTGATTCTGATATTATTGGTCGCGTTAAGTTTGACATTTATTACGTTGAAAATTGGTCCGTATTATTCGACGTTAAAATTATAATTAAAACCATTATAAAAGCCGTCAAAGGCGATGAAAAAGCATATTAATTTATGAATGTACTAGTCTTAGGTTCTGGTGGGAGAGAGCACACATTTGCATGGAAAATTGCAAACAGCCCGCTTTGTGGTAGCTTATTTGTTGCTCCAGGAAATTCTGGCACAGCGGGGATTGCCACAAATTTAGAAATTGGGGTTAACAATTTCCAAAGCATCAAGAAAGCAGTGCTAAAGCACGATATTCAAATGGTGATTGTCGGCCCAGAAGACCCTTTGGTCAGAGGTATTCACGATTTTTTTTTAAACGACCCAACGCTAAAACATACAGCAGTTATTGGCCCTCAGAAAGCTGCGGCTCAGCTCGAGGGGAGTAAAGAATTTGCCAAAGAATTTTTGTTCAGACACCAAATTCCAACGGCAGCCTATAAAAGTTTTACAGCCCATGAAATTGAGAAAGGATTTGCCTTTTTAGAAACGCTTTCGCCCCCTTACGTACTAAAAGCGGATGGCCTCGCGGCTGGCAAGGGTGTACTTATAATTAAAGACCTTAATGAAGCCAAAACAGAATTAAAACAAATGCTCTTAGATTCAAAATTTGGAGCAGCAAGCGCTAAGGTTGTGATTGAAGAATTTTTAGACGGGATTGAACTCAGTTGTTTTGTTTTAACTGATGGGGAAAATTATAAAATACTCCCAACGGCCAAAGACTATAAGCGCATTGGAGAGGGCGACACAGGGCTAAATACAGGCGGAATGGGTGCGATATCACCAGTCCCTTTTGTTAATGAGACCCTCATGGCAAAAATTGAGGCGCGCATCGTTGCACCCACAATTGAAGGTCTTAAAATAGACCAACTCCCTTACAAAGGATTTGTATTTATTGGTTTAATTGTGGTAAATAATGAGCCCATGGTCATTGAGTACAACGTTCGTATGGGGGATCCAGAAACCGAGGCTGTTCTTCCACGCGTCAATACAGATTTGATGGAAATATTTGTCGCCATCAAAGATCAAACCTTAAATCAAATAGACATTGAAATAAGCCCTGAAACTGCGACCACTGTTGTCCTTGTCTCTGGGGGGTATCCAGGGCCTTATGAAAAAGGGCATCCAATTAAAGGACTTGCGTCTGTTGAGAATGCATTGGTGTTTCATGCGGGCGCTAAGAACGATGATGATAAGATTGTGACATCAGGCGGCCGTGTCGTGGCAGTTACCGCTTTTGGCAATGACTTCAAGGCGGCACTTTCAAAATCGTATCAAGCCATTTCAAAAATCACTTTTCAGGGCATGAACTATAGAAGAGACTTGGGATTTGATCTATAAATAAGAATGGGAGCTGATACTCTTGTCTTCCTCGCCATTATCACTAAAAGTTTTAAGCTGCAGCATCCAGTAGGTAAAACAAACGACAAGGATGGCCAAAAAGACCCAGGTTACAAAGTTTGCAATCCACCAGTTTTCTAGCTCAGTTTCTCTGAGGACATTAAAGGGAACAAACAAAACGGATTCAAATAAATCTTGAATTGCACTAAAAAATTCTTTCATAGATTAAAATTTGTCAAAAGCACTGTTGTAAACAATAGACTTATATTTACTTTGCAAATATAACCAACTCTAGAAATGATTACAAGAAATTTTAGAATATCTAAGCCATATCACTACATTCTGATTTTTATTGGCTTGATTGGTATTTTTCTTTTTCAGCGGCTAAAAGATCACAGCGGCATTAAATCGGTTGATTTTGTCATCGAGAGTGCGGCTTTTTTGTTTTTTTTAGCCTCCATGTTTTTGGTTGTTTTCATTATAACAAAGAATAAACTCACTCAAAAAAATAGCTTTGCAGCACTTTATTTTTTCATTTTCATTTCCTTAATGCCTCAAACCTTAGCGGATCATAAAATTATTATAGCCAATGGATTTATACTACTCAGTTACAGAAGAATATTCAGCCTCGAAACCAAACGAAACATGAAAAAAAAATATTTTGATGCTGCGCTTTGGTTGAGCATTGCAACCCTTTTTTACGTGTGGTCTATTCTATATTTCATTCCATTATTGGCAACAATTATTTTAAGGCCCAATGACTGGGCGAAACATTTGCTGGTAATTGTTTTTGGGGCTGGATCGGCTGGACTTTTAGTCTATTTATTCGCGAGTGTTTTTGGCACGCCCCCTCCATTTTTAATGTTTTACCCACCAAAGGTCAACCTTGGCCTTTTCTCCCATCTACCAGAAGTGATGAAAGTTTCACTCGCAATTATATCCGTGATGACTATAGGGTCTGTCCTTAGCTTATTTCCTCCACTAATTCTTAAAAACAGCAAAAGTAGAAACAATTTTATTGTTTTATTTTTAATGCTATTTACAGGGCTCAGTATATCCCTTTTAGCAGTCAACATGTTTGTAGAAAATATGCTTTTTGTGATTTTCCCCTTGGCAGTTATCATGGCAAATTCCACACAACAACAAAGACGTTCTTGGTTGTCCGATTTATTTTTGATAGTCCTCCTTTGTTTAGTATTGCTAAACTTAGCTCTTAATATTGAAAATCAGATATCGCTTTCCTGAAGAATTGCATTATATTTGCATTAAAATAATATTATGTTTACTGAAAAAGCAAACAAAATTTTTCAAGACGCCATTTCTACATACAAAGTATTGAACGATGTTGCGCAACCTTTTGTAAATAAATATGATAAAAACGCAGATTTAATTTCTCATTTGCTTTTCAGAAAATGTTGGATTGACACTGTTCAATGGGCCTATGAGGACATTATCCGCGACCCCAATATTGACCCAGTCGCGGCCTTAAAACTCAAGCGCAAAATTGACGCCTCCAATCAGGACAGAACCGATACAGTCGAGTACATAGACAGTTATTTTCTAAATCTTTATAAAGAAGTGACCCCAAAAGCAAATGCCAGCATTAATTCTGAAAGTCCTGCTTGGGCAATTGACCGCCTTTCAATTTTAGCGTTAAAAATTTATCACATGCACTTGGAGACGGTAAGAGAGGACGCCACAACGGTACATAAATCTACGTGCCAAAAGAAATTAGAAATATTACTTGATCAGCGAACAGATTTATCGACAGCGATTGACGCCCTTTTAAACGACATTTCAATCGGGCATAAATACATGAAAGTTTACAAACAAATGAAAATGTATAACGACGATGAATTAAATCCCATTCTACGAGGGAATAAATAACACAACCTCTTGTCAACTCCTTTGAAACACATATTGCTTATAAGGTTTTCATCTTTGGGGGATGTGGCCATGACCGTTCCTGTTGTTACCGCCTTTTCACAAGCTAATCCCCACTACAAGGTTTCGGTTCTGACAAAGAAACAATTTANACCCCTTTTTCACCACCTNCCCGAAGTTTCAGTTATAGGGGTTGATTTTAAAACCGATTATAAAGGGCNTTACGGCCTTTTTAAACTTGCCAAAAAGATTAAAGATTTAAGGGTGGATTTCGTCGCAGATATGCACAATGTCCTAAGAACTAAAATTTTGAGATTTTTATTACCCAATGTTTCTTTCTCCACTCTTGACAAAGGACGTTCTGAGAAAAAACAACTCATAAAAGGGACTGTGTTTAAACCTCTCAAAACAGGTGTTGAGCGCTATGCGGATGTTTTTCGTGCTTTTGGGCTTGAGCTGTCTTTGAGCAAACCCCATTTCCCACAGNCTTTACCGCTCCCAAAAGCATTAAAAACTCATTTGAAAGGATGCAAAAAACCTTATATTGGCATTGCTCCTTTCGCAGCCTATACCTCTAAGATGTATCCAATACAGCAAATGAAAGAGGTTATTTCTACACTCTCAAACACTTACAGCGTTTTATTATTTGGAGGCGGGGCATATGAGACAAAAATTATTGAGGCTATTGTGTGCCAGTACCCCTGCGTGAAATCTGTCGCTGGCACCTATACGATGCAAGAGGAGTTGACACTTATGTCTCATTTAAAAGTCATGTTGGCAATGGATTCTGGCAACGCCCATATGGCTGCTATGATGGGAGTTAATGTGATTACATTATGGGGGGTCACACACCCCTATGCAGGCTTTGCACCCTTTAATCAGCCATCAGAAAACTGTTTGCTATCTGACCGCCATAAATATCCCAAAATCCCAACCTCTATTTATGGAAATAGGCACCCAAAAAGCTACGAGAATGCAATGACTTCAATTCCAGTTGAGGAAGTTTTATCGGCGGTAAAAAAGGCGATTTAGATGTCGTCGAAATCTATGTGAATTGTAGCGGATGTTGGAACAGCTTGACAACTNAACACCAGCCCATCTGCAACCTCACTATCTGTTAGAACACTGTTTTGTCGCATNACAGCAGCTCCTTTTGTGATTCTGCAGATACAACTGCTACAAACACCTCCTTGGCAGGAGTAAGGTACTTCCAANTCTTTTGCCAATGCCGCTTCCAGAATCGTGGTATCGTTGTCCATTGAGATCACCTCCTTTTCATCATCAAATAAAATGGTTGCCTCAATTGTACCACTGCTATTTGCGATGGTTTCCGTCT
Organism: Formosa sp.; assembly: GCA_002684355.1. Classification (GTDB taxonomy): domain Bacteria; phylum Bacteroidota; class Bacteroidia; order Flavobacteriales; family Flavobacteriaceae; genus UBA3537. The sequence goes on along the minus strand of NYVA01000016.1, from coordinate 46,087 downwards.
TAACAGATTCAGAGGCAGTAAAAAGTTCAAATAAAATACTACTCTCAGGGACATTGTGACTTATTAAAACATCTTTTACGTTATGAATCATGCCCTCTGGCCCACAGAGATAGTAGATGGCCGGTTTTTGACTGTCAAGAACTGTATTGATTNCACTGCGTGTGTATGCCTTATCAATGCGGCCATATTCCGCTCCAGTTTCGTGGCTGTTACTAAANACAAACTGTAATTCAAGACGGTCTTCGTAAGCCGACTGAAGTTCTAAAAGCGCTTGATAAAAAATGGTTTTTTCTGGAGATTTATTCCCATAAATTAGAACACATTTTTGATCTTTTGATTCTTCTAAAACNGCNCTCACAATACTCATAATGGGAGTGATGCCGCTGCCTGCTGCAAAAGCGACAATTGTTTTTGACTGATCTCTTGTCGGATCGTATGTAAAACGTCCCTTGGGAGTAGCAACTCTAATAATATCCCCCTTTTTGAGCGTTTGGTTGGCAAAAGTTGAAAACAACCCTCTTTCAATTTCTTTTATTGTGACGGTCAAATCCCCGCTTTCAGGGCTTGCGCTAATCGAGTAGTCTCTGCGCACGGCATCTCCATCAATTTCAGCCTCTAGGGTTAGGTATTGCCCAGCAAAAAAANTATAAGCCTTTTTCAAGTCTTGTGTAACTTCAAAGCATAGGCTTACAGCTTGAGNTGTTTCTCTAGTGATGTTTTTTATTTCTAAGGAATTAAATGCCCCCATAGCCGTTGTTTAAGCAAAAATAACAAAGATGCGCCTTATGGAGTTGTTAAGAGACCGCTAAATTTTTATATAACAATCGAATTCTTTAGTACTCNAAAAGCGGTAAAATGGGTTAAAACATTAGATTTATTCAAAAAGATGAGTATTTTTACAAACTTTGCANACCATATGCATCGTTTTTAAGTTATACAATACAAATCAAATTACCATTGAGAAATATCTCCAGACATATCACAATTATTTTGTGTCTAACGCTTTTAGTTTCCAGCTGTTCCCGCAAGAAAGACCGTTTTTTGAATCGGAACTGGCACGCCTTAAACACCAAATATAACGTATTGTTCAATGGTGAGATGGCCTTAATAGACGGCCTTAATGAGATTGAAACTACTTACACAGACAATTATTGGGACGTTCTCCCAGTCGAACGACTTAGTGTTACGGAAGCATTTGGATTTGATGAGGAGACTCAAAGCCCAAATTTTGAACGGGCAGAGGNAAAAGCCGTCAAAGCGGTCCAAACTCACGGCATGAAGATTAAGGGTAAAGAAAAAAACAATCAAGTGGATGAAGCCTATATTTTGCTTGGGAAGGCACGCTACTTTAGCGGCCGATTTATCCCTGCAATAGACGCGTTTAATTATGTGCTTTTTAAATACCCGAGCAGCAGCAATATTAATACCGCNAAAATTTGGCGTGCCAAAACAAACTTGAGGCTGGAAAACGAGAACATTGCGTTAGAGAATCTAAATGCAATATTGGCTAAAGACGGGCTTTCAAATGAAAATCATGTAGAGACCTTCTCTACATTAGCCCAGCTTTACATGAACCTTGAAGANATAGATTCGGCGCTGGTCCATTTAGAAAACGCAGCACTCATTACTAAGGATAAGGCCTACAAAGGGCGCTTGCACTTTATTCAAGGGCAGTTGTATAATAAGCAAGGTTTAACGGATAGCGCTCAAACAGCGTTTCAGAAAGTANTAGATTTGAAACGAAAAGTNCCTAGAACATACAGAGTCAATTCATTTCTAGAACAAATCTTAAATTTTGATTATGAGCGAGGAGACTTACTTGCGTTAGATGTTTTTTTAGAAACATTGGTTGAAGACCGCGAGAACCGCCCATATTTAGATCGTATTTACCATGTCATGGCAAAGCATTATTTAACCCTTGATGAAGACTCTACAGCAGTCGCATATTTTAATAAATCTTTGCGAAGACAATCTAAAGACTCTTATTTGAACGCGCTCAATTATCACACCATTGCAGACCTTAATTTTGACGACTCCAATTACATCTTGGCAGGGGCATATTATGACAGCACCTTGACGCACTATAAGAAAAACAGCAAACCTCACAGGCTTGTAAAGAAGCGTCGTGACAACTTAGAAGATGTGATATTTTATGAGTCCATCGCAAAAGAAAATGACAGCATTCTAAAATTGGCNGCCATGCCTGCTGATNCCCTTGAAGCCTATTTTGACAATTACATTACGATGCTAAAAGAGGAAGCAGAAAAAGAGGAAGCAGAAAAAGCCATTAAAGCCCGAGCAACAGCCCCAAAGACCAACATGGCAACAACAAAAACCAAGAAAGACGGCGGCTTTTATTTTTATCAACCGACAACAGTGGCCTATGGCAAGGGGGAGTTTTCAAGCCTCTGGGGAGCACGCCCACTAGAAGACAATTGGCGCTGGTCAAATAAATCGATTGTAGATAATTCTAAAGACAAAAACGCGCCTCAAAACGAAGGGGCCTTCAATGAAGCGCCTCTGACGCCCNCCTTTTTTATAAACCAACTTCCCAGCACCCCAACAGCCACAGACAGTATATCAAAAGTGCGAAATTTTGCATATTATCAGTTGGGGCTGATTTATAAAAACAAATTTAAAGATTACCAGCGGTCACAAGNCAAACTTGAAGCGTTATTAAAACAAAGCCCTGAAGAACGCTTGATTCTTCCAGCCAAATATAATTTGTATAAAGTTTACACACTACAAGAAAGGCCCGAGTTAGCCAATCAGATCAAGCAAAGTATTATTAGCGATTATCCAAGCTCTCAATATGCTCAAATTTTAATAAACCCATCTGCTGTTTTGGAAGGCGATAGCCAAAGCCCCAAGGCGCGCTATAAAAATCTTTTTGAAGCTTTTGAGGCCGCTAAATACCAACAAGTTGTTGATGGCTGTAATTTAGAAATTGTCCGCTTTGAAGGCGACGATATTGTCCCTAAGTTTGAGTTTTTAAAAGCCAGCGCCTTAGGCCGCCTTGAGGGATTGTCGGCCTATACAGCCAGGCTGAATTATATTGCGCTCAACCACCCTAACAGCCCAGAAGGTGAAGAAGCCCAGCACCTCTTGGAGAACTTTCTTAAAACTCTGGAAAATGAAAGCTTTCAAACGGCNACTTCAGGGAATAACTTTAAAACAATTTTTCAATTTTCCAACAAAGAAACCGAATCCATAGAAGCGTTTAAGACAGCCCTTAAAGCTGCAATTCTAGAAGANGAAGTTTTCAACTTAAGCCTGTCAGAAGACGTTTATGATTTAAACACTACATTTGTAGTCATTCACGGCTTGAAAAGCATGAGTGGTGCGCTGGGATTCGCGGAACTTCTAGAGATTGAAACTGCAGAAATCACAGACAAACCTTTCTTTGCGATTTCATCCACCAACTATAAAACGCTCCAGATTCACAAAAACCTAGAAAAATATTTGAAAGAGATTAAAAATTAAAAAGGCTATGTTTAAAGATTCAAAAAAACCCAGATCACAACAAGGCGGATTATCGCAACAAAACATGATTGCCCACGGAACTGTTTTTGAGGGAGATTTGAAAAGCGAAGGAGATTTCAGGATTGAGGGCACAATTAAAGGCACGCTCATCACCAAAGGAAAAGTCGTTATTGGCAACACTGGACTGGTAGAAGGCAGCTTAAATTGTAACAATGCGGATGTCGAGGGTCAAATCAAAGGAAAGCTCGTTGTTTCAGAAACACTCAGTTTGCGCGCATCTGCTCATGTAGATGGCGATGTTCAAACCGGGAAACTTGCGGTTGAGCCAGGTGCGACCTTTAACGCAAACTGTCAAATGAAAGATGCGGTTAAAGCGCTCAAAACTACTCTAAATCCAACATTAGAAACCGTTGCCAAATCAGAACAAACCGCTTAAAAGTTTTGCGGCNCTTTCCGGTCTTGGTTTTCAGATGTTAGCCATCATTGCCGCCAGCACCTTTTTAGGGTTTAAACTGGATGTGTTTTATTCAAATTCAACCAACAATTACTATACTTTAGGATTTGCTTTGTCTGGGGTTATTTTGGCCATAGTATATGTTGTTAGAAAGATTATAAAACATTCAAACAGGCCATAGAAGAAACAACAATGCAAGCATTTAAGAAAAGACAAGTTTTGTTTTTATTGCAATTGATTGGACTCACATTGGTGTTGTTTATCACCCACTCTTATTTACAACATTATTTTTCAAACTCAAACCCGCCATTCTTTCCAATTTGGCAGATTTATATTTTTCATTTTTTTGTAACCACGACCCTGTACACCGCAGTAAACTACAGGCATTCTTTTGTCCAAGAATCAATTTTTAATTTATTCATGGGCATGACTTTGCTTAAAATGATTTTTTCAATTGTATTTTTACTGCCCTTATTTTTGTCAGATTTTGAATCAAAAAAATTAGATGTCGTCAATTTTTTCGCGCCCTATTTTTTATTTCTTTTCTTTGAGATTCTCAGCCTAACAAAGCTGCTACAAAAGCAAGAATAGTTTTATTTTTGAGACCTCTGTAAGCACAAATATTTTTTGGAAAAACTTTAAAAATTAACCTAAAAATTATGTTTGTCAATTCATTTAATGTGTGTAAATTTGCAGCGGACTTAAATAAGGGATTTTAAAAGCATTTTAAATGAGGTTAATTACGATAATATCTAAAGTATTAACAATTTTATTTTTATCTTTTTGTTTTGCAAGTTTTGCAAACAGTTCTGACAAGGTTGATAAAGCAGATGAAAAGTTCAACCCTAAAGAAATGATATTACATCACGTTAAAGATGCTTATGGGATGCACATTGCAACGCTAAACGCGAACGAAGATCACCCAATACACATTTCAATTCCACTTCCTGTAATAGTCTACACAAAAAAAGGCTTTACTATTTTTTCATCTTCTGCTTTTCACCACGATTACCATGGTCACGAAATTGTAGAAAGAAATGGCCAGCGCTTTATCAATCTTCATGAAAAGGTTTATGTTTTAGATCCGGGCGCCAAGCAGGTCGTATTAGGACCCAAAGGGCACGCCTCCAACGCCCACCGGCCAAAATTTGACCTTTCCATTACACGAAATGTTTTTATGATGTGGGTTTCCATTGGCCTATTACTTTTTATATTTTTATCCGCATCTAGGCGCTATAAAAAATCCGAAAACTATGTGCCTTCTGGCATTGCAAGCTTTGTAGAGCCCTTGATTGTTTTTGTAAGAGATGAAATTGGGAAACCGATGATTGGAGAGCAAAAGTACGATCGATACATGCCTTATTTGTTGACTGTCTTTTTCTTCATTTGGATAAATAACATTTTTGGCTTGATTCCAATTTTAAATGGCGCTAACTTAAGCGGGAATATAGCCTTTACATTCACTTTAGCTACCCTTACATTTATTATTACAACATTTAGTGCCAATAAGAATTATTGGGAGCACATTTTTTGGATGCCAGGATTACCTGTGCCAATGAAAATATTTTTAATGCCGATTGAAATTATAGGGATCTTTATTAAACCAGTATCTCTAATGATTAGGCTATTTGCCAATATTACAGCAGGGCATGTGATTATATTAGCATTAATGTCATTAATATTTGTTTTTAAAACTATTGCAATAGCACCTGTTTCTGTGGCATTTTCGTTATTTATTACAGTCATTGAAGTAATTGTTACGGCAATACAAGCATACATATTTACAATATTGTCTGCCCTTTATTTTGGGATGGCAACAGAAGAAGAACATCANTAACTTAAATTATAAATTATGAATATTACAGGGATTGCAGCTATTGGAGCTGGACTAGCAGCTGTCGGAGCTGGGATTGGCATTGGTAAAATTGGTGGTTCTGCCATGGAAGCTATGGCACGTCAACCAGAGATGCAAGGAAAGCTTCAAACTTCTGCATTAGTTTTTGCAGCTTTTGTTGAAGCGGTTGCACTATTTGGTGTAGTTGTAGCTTTTTTACAAGGTTAAGGATTAAGCACAGAAGCAAACTATTGATTGCTTCTGTGTTTTTAAAATTTAAATATTTTTAAATAGAAGAAATGGATTTAGTAACACCTGAGTTTGGTCTCATATTTTGGACTTCGATAACATTTTTAGTGCTCCTTTTTATATTAAAAAAATTTGCCTGGAAGCCTATTTTGGGNGCCGTCAGTGAAAGAGAAAAAGGCATTAAAGATGCTTTGACCTCCGCTGTTGAAGCCCGTAAAGAAATGGAAAATTTACAAGCGGACAACGAACGCATTTTAAAAGAGGCTCGCGCCGAGCGCGAAGCGATGCTAAAAGACGCCCGCGAGTTAAAAAACAAAATGATTGATGATGCCAAGCAAGACGCGAAAATAGAGGCCAATAAGCTGATCACACAAGCTCAAGCCGCTATTGAGGCAGAGAAAAAAGCTGCGATTGCAGATTTAAAATCACAGGTTGCACAAATCTCCATTTCAATTGCAGAGAAAGTGGTGCGTGAGGAATTATCAAATACAGAAAAGCAAGAGAAATTGGTCGAATCCATGTTGGATAACGCGACTTTGAACTAAAGGGACACTATGACAGGGACGAGAGCAGCTATTCGATATGCCAAAGCCGTTTTAAGCGTGGCAACGGACAACCAAACATCAGAAAAAATCCAATTAGAAATGGATCAAATTTCACATGCCATTGTCTCTAATCCCGCACTGAATGAAGCCTTAAAATCACCCGTGGTAAAACTTTCAGAAAAAGTAGCGGTCTTAGATAAAGTCTTTAACAGTTTTAGCGCCGAAGTAAAGTCGTTATTTCAAACTTTAGCANAAAACAAGCGCATTGATTTACTTGGGGAAATTTCTTTGCAGTATAAGCAGTTGTATGACCAGCTCAATAACAAAGAAGAGGCGACCGTTACAACAGCAGTTCCAATGACCTCGGCCATGGAAGCAAAGGTGATGGCAAAGCTTAAAACATTGTCAAGTAAAGAGATAAGCCTAAAGAAAACAGTAGATGAAACCATTCTAGGAGGTTTTATTTTACGAGTAGGGGACCAGCAATACAATGCGAGTGTTTCCAATCAATTAAACGAATTAAAAAATAAATTTCAAATAAATTAAAATGGCAGATGTAAAAGCAGCTGAAATTTCAGCAATTTTAAAGCAACAACTTTCAGGATTTGAAGCGACTGCGTCNTTAGACGANGTAGGAACNGTATTGACNGTAGGNGATGGGATTGTNCGTGCTTACGGNNTNTCNAANGCNCAGTATGGCGAATTGGTTCAATTTGAAGGNGGTCTTGANGGGATTGTTTTGAATCTTGAGGAAGATAATGTCGGNATTGTACTTTTAGGCGCTTCTAAAGTTGTTAGAGAAGGNTCAACAGTCAAACGCACAGGNCGTATCGCTTCCATAAATGTTGGAGAAGGGATTGTAGGACGCGTGGTAGACACNCTCGGNGCACCCATTGACGGGAAAGGNCCTATTGATGGCGATCTNTATCAAATGCCATTGGAGCGCAANGCACCNGGCGTTGTATTCCGNGAGCCGGTNACCGAACCACTTCAAACAGGAATAAAATCCATTGANGCCATGATTCCCGTAGGACGCGGACAAAGAGAACTTGTNATTGGAGACNGTCAAACAGGGAAAACAGCGGTTTGCATTGACACTATTTTAAATCAAAAAGAATTTTACGACGCAGGAGAACCTGTATATTGTATTTATGTTGCCGTGGGACAAAAAGCGTCTACCGTTGCATTGATTTCAAAAACACTTGAAGAAAAAGGAGCCTTGGCTTACACTACAATTGTAGCTGCAAACGCATCAGACCCTGCGCCAATGCAAGTTTATGCACCGTTTTCGGGCGCTGCGATTGGAGAATATTTTAGAGATACTGGTCGACCTGCTCTTATTGTTTATGATGATTTGTCAAAACAAGCTGTAGCTTACCGTGAAGTTTCACTATTATTACGCCGTCCTCCAGGGCGTGAGGCTTACCCAGGGGATGTATTTTACTTACACTCGCGCTTGTTGGAGCGGTCTGCAAAAGTCATTAACGATGACAACCTTGCAAAAGGCATGAACGATTTGCCAGAATCCTTAAAGCCGTTGGTAAAAGGCGGCGGCTCTTTAACAGCACTTCCAATCATTGAAACACAAGCGGGGGATGTATCTGCTTACATTCCTACAAACGTAATTTCGATTACAGATGGTCAGATTTTCTTGGATGGAGATTTATTCAATTCAGGTGTTCGCCCAGCGATTAACGTAGGTATTTCAGTATCTCGTGTAGGCGGTAATGCACAGATTAAATCTATGAAAAAAGTATCTGGAACATTAAAACTTGATCAAGCACAATTCCGTGAACTAGAGGCCTTTGCCAAGTTTGGTTCAGATTTGGACGCTGTCACATTGAACGTTATTGAAAAAGGAAAAAGAAACGTAGAAATCCTTAAGCAAGCACAAAATGATCCTTTTAAGGTGGAAGATCAAATTGCGATTATATATGCAGGATCTAAAAATTTATTGCGCGATGTCCCTGTAAATAAAGTCAAAGAGTTTGAAGCTGAATTCATCGAATTTTTAAAAGCAAAACACAGCGATGTTCTAGCCACTCTTAAATCCGGGAAGCTTACAGACGAGGTCACAGACAGCCTAACAAAAGTAGCAAAAGACATGTCTGCCAAATACAACTAGTTTAAAGCATGGCAAATTTAAAGGAAATAAGAAATAGAATTTCGTCTGTATCGTCTACGATGCAGATAACAAGTGCCATGAAAATGGTTTCTGCTGCCAAGTTAAAAAAGGCCCAAGACGCCATTACTGCCATGCGCCCCTATGCAGATAAGCTCACAGAGCTTTTACAAAATTTAAGCACCACTTTAGATGCGGACAGTGGCAGTAAATTTGCAGAACAGCGCGACATAAAAACAGTACTTATTGTAACCATTACTTCCAATAGAGGGCTATGTGGCGCCTTTAATTCTAACATCATTAAACAGGCGACTAATTTAGCGAAGGGCTATGCGAACCAAAAAGTTTCTGTAGTGGCCATTGGGAAAAAAGGCAATGATGCCCTTGCAAAAGAGTACCAAGTCATTTCAAACCAAAGCAGTGTTTTTGATGATTTGACTTTTGAAAATGTTGCAACAATTGCCGAGATGTTGATGGCGCAGTTTGAATCGGGAGCATTTGATAAAATTGAATTAGTTTACAATAAATTTAAGAATGCGGCCACTCAAGTTGTGATGACGGAGCCATTTTTACCCATTGTTTCAACCACGGAAAGTATAAATGTAAATCAAGACTATATATTTGAGCCCTCGAAAGCGGAAATTGTCGAAACCTTGATACCAAAGTCTTTAAAAACACAATTATTCAAAGCCATTAGAGATAGTTTTGCTAGCGAGCATGGCGCCCGAATGACAGCCATGCACAAGGCAACGGACAATGCTACAGAACTAAGGGATCAATTAAAATTGACCTATAATAAAGCAAGACAAGCAGCCATTACCAATGAGATTCTTGAAATCGTTGGAGGTGCTGAGGCGCTGAACAACTAAAGCAAGCGTTTGCAAACACATACTGCCCTGCAGCTTGCAGGGCTTTTTTATGGAATGAATTTTGATATTAAATAGAGGTAAATCTACGTGAATGAAGGTCATAAAAACACAGCCACTTATTTTATTAATTTTAATTTCTCTTTTCATACAATGCAAAGGGAGTCAACCAGTCACACTTCAAAGCACACCTCCTTTTGTACTAGCTCAAGCCCCGTATTACCAAGCATGGATTGCGGGCATACCTGGCGGAGGTAGTGGCATCAACGTTTTTATTCCGGTAGAAGGGACCAAGGGTTTCGACCCGGACAGCCTCCATTTTAGGGGTCAACGCGTAAAGGCTGTTTACCAAAATAAAAGAATTGTTGGGCGCTTTGACACACCTCATAATCAAAAGAAAGACCTTGTTTTAAGTCAAAATGTCTTGAAAGAAATGCACAATTCATTGTTGGCTGCCGGGGACCGTTCGCCTTTCCCCTTGAGAAATAATGCCTGTATCCTGAGCTATCAAGTTCAGAACAAGCGTTACTATTATAAAATTGAAGCTTTGCAGCAACAGCCCAGTATCGCATACCCCTCTGCGCCACCGGATTAATAATTATTATATCTGCCGTAAAAAGTGTATTTTTAAGCTCATAAATCCAGTAGTTTGACGCAGCTTAAAACACTTTATAAGCAAACATTTATTTACGGGTTGGCTACGGTGGTTCCCAAAATGCTCAGTTTTTTACTGGTGCGTTTGCATACAGATAAATCGGTACTGGAGAATGTGGCTGATTATGGCGATGTCTCTTTAATCTTCGCCTATTTTGTATTGTTCAATGTGCTTTTGGCTTATGGAATGGAAACCGCGTTTTTCCGCTTTTTTAATAGCGATCAAAAAAAAGAAACGGTACTAAGCACCTCAGCAATTTCTCTACTGTTAAACTCTTCATTGGTTTTGGTTGTGGGATATTTGTTGAAACAAGAAATCTCAAACCTCATTCATATCAATGCCGATTATATAGTCTTGGTTTTGTGGATTTTATTTTTCGACGCTTTGGTGATTATTCCATTTGCGTATTTGCGCGCTCTCGGCAAGCCTGCCAAATACACAGTCATTAAGCTCGTGAATGTAGCACTAAATTTAGGGCTTAATATTGTCTTGCTGTTATTTTTAAAATCATGGGCAGAAACGTCCTCATTCTGGGACCTGTTCTACCGCCCTAATTTTGAAGTACATTATATTTTTATTGCCAACTTGATAGCAAGTGCCGCCACACTTTTGTTACTAATCCCTTTTTATTTTAAGCTCAATTATAATTTTAACGTCAAACTTTGGAGGCAGATGTTACGCTATGCAACCCCGGTACTTGTTGCAGGAATTGCTTTTTCCATCAATGAAACCTTTGACCGAATTTTGTTGGAGCGGCTGCTGCCTGAAAACCTATCCAAAGCCGCCATCGGGACCTACTCTGCGTGTTATAAATTAGCCTTGTTTATGACCTTATTTGCGACGGCCTATCGCTTGGGGATCGAGCCCTTCTTTTTTAGCAGCGTAAATCATAAAGAAGCAAAAACGAATTATGCCAAAATATTAGAACTTTTTGTCATATTCGGGGCACTGATCCTTTTAATCGTTGTTGTTTTCGTCGATGTCTTAAAACTAATTTTGATTCCAAATGAAGCCTATTGGGAGGCTATGAGTGTGGTACCGATCTTGTTACTGGCCTACTTATTCTTAGGCATCTATCACAACTTGTCTGTTTGGTATAAAATTACGGATCGCACGAAATTCGGCGCATACATTTCTATTTTTGGGGCCATATTAACACTGGTCATCAATCTATTTTTCATTCCAAAGTTTGGCTATATGGCTTCGGCCACCGCCACACTGGCCGCTTATGCTGCCATGGCTTTTATTTCCTACAAGCTTGGGCAAAAGTATTATAAAGTCCCTTATAACTTAAAAAAAATAGGGCTTTACCTGACGCTCTCTATTGGGTTTTCCATCCTATCTTTTTATGTTTTCAGAGCACAATACATTGTTGGTGGCACCTTGATTCTTATATTAACAGCCGTTGTATGGGCTAAGGAGAAAACCGAAATTAAACAACTTATTAAATCCTAATTATGAAAATCAATATCATCAATAAATCTTCTCACGACCTTCCTAGCTATGAGACCATTGCTTCGGCTGGCATGGATTTACACGCCCATATTGAACAGGACATTATTTTAAAGCCATTGGAGCGGAGCATTATTCCTACTGGGCTTTTTATGGCACTCCCTGTGGGCTACGAAGCCCAGGTGCGTCCACGCAGTGGTTTGGCCGCCAAATACGGCTTGACGGTCCTGAACAGCCCCGGGACTATCGACGCCGACTATAGAGGAGAGATTGGTGTGATTTTAGTAAACCTTTCTAATGCAGATTTCACTATTAAAAACGGTGAACGTGTGGCTCAGATGGTCATTGCCAAGCACGAGCGTGCTAAATGGAACCCCGTTCAAAGTTTATCAGAAACAAGCCGTGGCGCTGGTGGATTTGGAAGCACAGGACGCCAATGATTTACCCAAAATTATTAATATTATTTTTTTTCAGCTTTTTTTTAACCTCAATGGTTTGTGCACAAATTAAGCAGGACAGTCTACTGGACTTAGCAAGCCCTGATCCAGAGCTACAATTTCAAGACAATTTTTATGAGGCCTTAAAACAAAAGGGCATTGAAAATTATACAAAAGCGATTGATGCTCTAATAAACTGCACTGAATTATACCCAGAGCGCGCTGTCGTCTTTTATGAACTTGGAGATCTTTATTTTAAAACAAAAGCGTATTCCCTCGCCGAAATTAATCTACAAAAAGCCATTGTTTTAGATGAAAACAATTTTTGGTATAAAGAAAAATTATACCAATTATATGTCCATAAGGAAGATTATAATAAAGCAATAGCAGCAGTAAAACCACTGCTTTTCAAACGCCAAGCATACCAAGAGGACTTGGTGCATTTAAATGTGAGCGCAGGTCATTATGAAACCGCCTTGAGTCAAATTGAAAAACTGGATGCACAGTACGGGTATACGACAGAACGTGATCAAACTCGGGTAAATATTTATTTGCAAACTGACAATCAAAACGACCATGTTCAGTTTTTAAAGAACCGCCTTAGCGAAACACCAGAAAATGATCAACATTTTTTAAATTTAATTTATACTTTAAGTAAGTATGGCCTAAAGGATGAGGCCTTTGCGACCTCCGAATCTTTTTTTAAATTTCATCCCCAATCTCACATTGTGCATGTGGCTTTGTATAAGTTTTATCTTGATGATAAGGCCTATGACAAGGCAATTAACTCTATGAAAATAGTAACGAGCAGTAATGTATTGGCCCCCCATATAAAAGTCAAAGTTTTAAGTGATTTCCTACAATTCGTTAAAGAAAACCCCACCTATAAATCGGTATTGGCCGAAGTGGAACCCGCAGCTTCATTGGATGTTTCTAACAGGTCCAATTTAGAATGGGCCGCCTACTACCACGAAGAAAACAACCTCCTTAAAGCCTTGGGTTTCTATGAAAAAGAACTGCTAAAGACACCAGAAAATTTAGCCCTAATTCAAACAATTGCAAATCTTTACTTGGAAACAATGCAATACGAACGCGCCGTTGAATTTACTTTAACACAATTGGAGTTTTTCCCCACACAAACCCCACTGTATTTAGCTTATGGCCGCGCCCAATTTCACTTGCAACAGTGGGATGCGGCTTTAGAATGGCTTGAAATCGGGATGGATTATATTTTTGAAGAGAATGAAACCGCTAAAGCCTATTATATTTTAATGGCTGATCTTTACACAAAAAACAACAATATTGCGAAAGCAAAAATGTTCAATAATAAGGCAAAAGCGCTTAATAAGCAATGGTGAAAAAACTTATATACACTTTAATAGCAGTTTTGGTTTTTAGCTGCGGGACTTCAAAAAAAATTGATACAGAGCCTCTGCGTGACTCAAAAATGAAAGCAAAGCAAATATTAAAAACACACCAAAATCAAAAGGCGGACTTTAGCACTCTTCAAGCACGACTTAAGTTGGAATTGACGAAAGGCAATAAATCACAAACACATACACTAACACTTCGCATGGAGCGCGGTAAAACGATATGGGTTAATGCCTTTTTAAATATGGTACGCCTAAAAATAACGCCAGAAAAAGTTGAAATGTATAACAAATTAGACCGTACTTTTTTTGATGGAGATTATGAAATTATAAATGACTTCTTAGGCATTGAACTCAATTTTTCAAACCTTGAAAACGCATTGCTTGGAGACGCTCTTTTTAATCCCAAAACAAATGCTTTAAAAAGAGAACCAAACCAAACGTCTTATGTCTTGGCACCCAAAAACGTAAATGAATTACTGCAAGTGTTGTATTATATAAACCCCGGTTCTTTTAAACTGGAAGGCCAATCTGTATTCCAGCCTCTTGAAAATCGAAGTCTTGATGTAAACTACCAAAGCTTCCAAGCCATTGACGCACAATTATTTCCCAAATCAATAACAATCAAAGTTCTCGAAAATCAAAAGGAAACCAGCTTGAAATTGAATTTAAAATCCGTAATTTTAAACCAGCCCTTGCGGTTTCCATTTAAAATGCCCTCGGGCTATAAACCGATTGATCTCTAATGGCCTCTAAGCTTAAATATTTTTCTTTCATTCTTTTTATTTTTTTGGCGATCGGTTCATCGAACGCTAATGCGCAAAGCCAACGCCAACAAGAATTAGAAGAAAAACGCCGAGAACTGCAACAAGAAATCAGGGAAATAACCAAGTTGCTATTTGCTGGCAAAAAAGAAAAAAAATCTGTTGTGAGTGCTGTTGAAGATTTAAATTACAAAATTAGTGTTCGTAAAAACCTGATCCGTATCACCAACCAACAAGCCAATTTGTTAACGCGCGAAATCAACGCCAACCAGGATGAAATCTCTACCCGCCGCGTAAAACTGAAGGCTCTAAAAGAGGCATATGCAGACATGATTGTCAAATCTTATAAAAATAGAGCCCGGGATAATAAACTTATGTTTTTATTGTCTTCTTCAAGCTTTCAGCAAGCTTACAGGCGCTTGCAATACATCAAACAATATGCAGATTATCAAAGGCAACAAGCTGAAATTATAAAAGTTGAAACCAAACAACTGCAATTGCTCAATCAAGATTTATTAGTTCAAAAAAAGGACAAACAAAAATTAGTTGGCGAAAACAAAGCGGCGAAGCTAATTTTGGACAAAGAACTCAAGGATCAGCAGGCCTTTATTGAATCGATCCAAAAAAACTTGGCGAAATTCTCAGCGCAAATCAAAGACAAACAAAAAGCATCAGAGAAGTTAGATAAGGAAATTAGAAAATTGATTCGTGAGGCCATTGCGGCGTCTAATAAAAAGGCAGGAAAATCAGTCAAAAGTAGAACCTTTTCTATGACGCCTGAGCAAAAGGTGTTAGCGGCAAATTTTACAGCCAATAAAGGAAAATTGCCATGGCCGGTTGCCAGCGGCGTTGTAAAAATGCGCTTTGGCACCAATCCATCACCAATCGACCCAAGCATTAAAATAAAAAGCAATGGTGTTCGCATTGCCACCAATAAAGGAGAGCCTATTCGGGCTGTTTTTGACGGGGTTGTTCAAGGGATCATGACGCCCAAAAACGGAAACAACACCATTATGATTAGGCATGGTAATTACATCACAGTATATAAAAACCTATCCAAATTTTATGTAAGCAAGGGTGATATAGTAACGACCAAGCAGGTCCTTGGAGAAGTCATAACAAACAAGGCTTCCGGAGAATCTATTTTAAGCTTTGGTATTTATAAAGATAGCGCAATTCAGAATCCCTCAATTTGGGTTTATAAGCTCTAACCCTTAAGAGCCCTTAAAAAGTGCTTTGAGCTCCGTGGCCTCTTCAGCTTTGAGCTTTCCGGCCAAAACCAAGCTTAATTGTCGCCGCCTTAGCGCACCCTCAAAGCGTTTTATTTCTTGTTCAGATTCGGGGATTAGTTCTGGAATTTTAACGGGCCTTCTGTTTTCATCGACAGCCACAAAAGTAAAAATAGCTTCGTTGGCTTTGATCGGCTTGTTAAAGTTATTATCTGTATACCACACATCTAGGTAGACTTCCATTGAAGTTTTAAAAGCTCTTGAAACTTTCGCCTCAATGGTCACAATACTTCCCCGTGGGATTGCATGGTTAAAAGCTACATGGTTTACAGAAGCCGTAACTACAACTTTTTCGGAATGTCGTTGAGAAGTAATGCTGGCAGCCCGGTCCATACGGGCCAAAAGCTCGCCTCCAAAAAGCGTGTTTATGGCATTGGTTTCACCAGGGAGAACCATGTCGGTTACCACAGTTTTTGAATCGGAAGGGTGTTTTGCAGTCATAGTTGTTATTGTATGCCACAAAGGTAGAATTTATTGGGGAAATCATTTCATCAAACCAATAACTTTTAATCTTGCGGATAATAACTAGAGACTAATACCTATTTTTTCAAAATTAGGGAACGGACTTGATCAAAAGCCAAGCAGCTGGGTCCTGTGTGCGTTTGATATTGTAGAGCGCGCGTTCGGCCGCCCGGCGTTCTTTATAGCTTTCAAAAACGACTTGATGCAAACCAAATCGGTTTTGTCCAATCAATCGTGCATTAAAACCGAGGCGTTTTAGTTGACGGAGTTTCCTTTCGCTATTGGCTTTGACCCTAAAAGCACCCGCGACAATATGATAGTTTCCTGAAGGTTTTTCAATATCTATGGTTATGGCCGGTAAGGGAGTGTTTACCAAAAATGTTGCCTCTTGGATTTGATTGTCTAAGGCTATACGGGCCTTTTCTTGAGCGACAATATTTTCTTTTTCAATATGCTGCATGTAGGCATTCGACACCATAAAGCCCCCTAGTCCGAACAAGATTACGGCAACTGCGGCATATTTTATTACTGCATTTTTAAGCCTTTTTCTTGAAGCTAAAATTAAGGTTTTTTCTTTTTCTTTGTCGCCCACAACCTTTAAAGGGAAGTCTCTTTTGACCTCTGGCGAAACAAATTGTGACAAGCCAAAGGCGGCGGTCATATAATTTAGATGATAAGAAGGTTCAAATTCTAGAGCGCCATTCTTGCGTCGGCTTAAATCTCCAACATACTTAATTGAAACGGTTTCATTTTGCTTCAGGCTTTGTTGAATTTCGGCCACTTGTTTGGCAATTTTCGCAAGGGCATTTTCATATGAAACTTTCTCATAAGTTGCAATGTGATTTGCCAAAACACCATCATTTTGTTGCAGTTGTTCGTTAAATGATAAACGTTTTTTAGGGGGAGAAAACACTTGAGCTTGTGCATCAATTTCAGCCGACACTTTGTGGGTTAAAAACGCCCCTAATCCGGGGACTACGACACATTCGTAACGGTATAAAAGCTCGCTTATATATTGGTTGAGTTGCATTGTTTCAAATGTATAAATTTTTTTTGAATTTCCCCAAGAAGCTTACAATGAAGTTTGTTTGATATGTTTTATATATTTTCATTGCTTTTGGTTCTCAAATACTAACGCCATAAGCGGGCTATGTATTGTTAAATATAGAATTGAAGGGGATTGCGAAATCGCTCCCTGGGAATGTTTTTCAACTTTTATAGTAGCCCAGTTTTTTTCTAACCCTTGAAAGCACCGAATTGGCGACTGCCGCTGCTTTTCCAGCACCAAGCGTTAATATTTTTTCAACTTCCTCTGGATGTGTCATATAATGATTGTAGCGTTCACGTTCAAAAGAAAATTTCTTGCATATAAGCTCAAATAAGGCTTGCTTGGCATCCCCATAGCCGTAACCACCAGCTTGGTAATTGTCTTTCATTGTTTCAAGCGCTTGCTTAGACGCGAGTAATTCATAAATTGCAAAACAATTGCATACGGCCCAATCTTTTGGAGCTTCAAGCGGTGTGCTGTCGGTTTTGATAGACATGATTTGTTTTCTGAGAGCTTTGTCTGTTAGGAAAATGTTAATCGCATTGTCCTTGCTTTTGCTCATTTTTTGGCCATCTGTTCCTTGGATCAATTTTGTTTGATCCTGCACTTTTGCTTCAGGGATAATAAAAGTTTCTCCCATTTTAGAATGGAACCTTGATGCGACATCTCTTGTCATTTCAAGATGTTGCAACTGGTCTTTTCCAACCGGGACAATGTTGGCATCATATAGTAAAATATCAGCAGCCATGAGCATTGGNTAGCTAAATAAACCGCCATTTATGTCTTCCAATCGACTGGCTTTATCTTTAAAACTGTGCGCTAATTCTAATCTTGAAAAGGGAAAAAAGCAGCTTAAATACCAAGCTAGTTCTGTGGCTTGAGGTACATCGCTTTGCCTGTAGAAGACAGTTTTTTCTATATCCAATCCAAAAGCCAACCAAGCCGCAGCTGTTGACAAGGTGTTTTCACGCAGTGTTTGCGCATTTTTTATTTGTGTGAGTGAATGTAAATCGGCAATAAAAAGAAAGGCATCATTTGCATTGTCATTGCTCATTTCAATCGCTGGCAGGATTGCGCCTAAAATGTTTCCCAAATGTGGCGTTCCTGTACTTTGAACNCCTGTTAAAATTCTCGCCATTTGCCGATGTGTTTCTTGGATTTACACACAAAGGTAATTTTTTTGAAGNAATCGCTCAATATTTTTAGTAGTTTTGGGCTTGATGAAGTCGATATACTATCCAATTTGGCTAATTTATAGAGTTTGGTTCTATGTGCTAGTTGGAATATGTACATTTTTGTTATCCCCTTTTTTGATTCTTTCAACCCTGAAAGCGTCTTGGTATCCTTATTTTTATAAATTAGCGCGGTTCTGGTCGCTTTGTATTCTTGCTGGCATGGGCTTTTATTGGTCCATTGACTGGGATCAGAAATTGGAAAAAGGACAAAGTTATATTTTTGTTGCCAACCACACCTCTATGACAGATATCATGCTGATGTTTGCAATGATAAAGTACCACCCTTTTGTATTTGTTGGAAAAATAGAGTTGGCAAAAATACCGTTGTTTGGATTCTTTTACAAGCGCACGTCAATTTTGGTAGACCGCAGCAATTACAGCAGTAGAAAGGACGTTTTTAATCAAGCCCAAAAACGCATTCAACAAGGGTTGAGCATCTGTATTTTCCCAGAAGGTGGGGTTCCAAAGGAATCGGTGCCATTAGACCAGTTTAAAATAGGCGCTTTTAGGCTTTCCGTAGACCACCAACTGCCGCTGGTTCCAATCACTTTTTTTGATAATAAAAAGCGCTTTTCTTATACGTTTTTTAGCGGAAGCCCAGGGGAAATGCGCGCAAAAGCGCATCCTTTTTTAGACCCAAAGGATTTCAGCCTTGAATCGCTCAAAATCATGAGCGATAAAGTTTATCTGCTTATTTTGAAATCTTTAGAAAATCAGGGATAAAAACACAGCATTTATGAGGCTTCAGAATCCCCTTTAATGATTCCCTTAATCTTTGCCTCTAGTTCATCCATCAAATCGGGATTGTCTTTGATCATTTGTTTAACCGCATCACGGCCTTGTCCAAGTTTCGTTGCATCGTAACTAAACCAGGAACCACTTTTCTGAATGATGTCAAATTCCACAGCAAGGTCCAGGATTTCACCAACCTTAGATACGCCCTCGCCGTACATAATATCAAACTCAGCCAATTTAAATGGTGGTGCAACTTTATTTTTGACCACTTTTACTCGTGTTTTATTTCCGCGGACGCTTCCATCACCGTCTTTTATTTGTGTAGAGCGTCTGATGTCGAGGCGTACCGACGCATAAAATTTAAGCGCATTCCCACCAGTTGTTGTTTCAGGATTACCGAACATCACCCCTATTTTTTCCCTCAACTGGTTGATAAAAATCATTGTACAGTTGGTCTTGCTTATTGAGCCTGTTAGTTTTCTTAGGGCTTGTGACATCAAGCGGGCATGCAGCCCCATTTTGGAATCGCCCATTTCCCCTTCAATTTCACTTCTAGGCGTCAAGGCTGCAACCGAATCAATAACGATTAAATCAATGGCGCCTGAGCGCACTAGGTTGTCAGCAATTTCTAAGGCTTGCTCACCATTGTCTGGCTGTGATATGATAAGATTATCAATGTCGATTCCTAGATTTTCAGCA
The DNA here is from genome assembly GCA_002684355.1 of Formosa sp. Taxonomy (GTDB): domain Bacteria; phylum Bacteroidota; class Bacteroidia; order Flavobacteriales; family Flavobacteriaceae; genus UBA3537. The sequence goes on along the minus strand of NYVA01000016.1, from coordinate 26,388 downwards.
TAAAAGCGGTCAAATGCATGCTCAGCATCGATAAAAGCTGCAATTCCTCCTGCTTTTTGAGCCTCTGCAATTGCATGTAATGTAAGGGTTGTTTTACCAGAAGATTCAGGGCCATAAATTTCAACAACCCGCCCCCTTGGGTATCCACCAACGCCTAACGCAACATCCAGACCTAAAGAACCTGAAGAGATGACATCCACGTCGACCACAGGGGCATCACTCATTTTCATAACTGTGCCTTTNCCATAGGCTTTATCGAGTTTATCAAGCGTTAATTTTAGGGCTTTTAGCTTGGCATCTTTTTCTTTGCTCATCTTCAGTTTTTTTTGGATTGGAATGTTCTTGCTAAAATAATATTTCTTTCTCGAAGTTTGCTTATTGCTGTTGTCTTTTTACTAAAGTTTAACGANNTTTTTTTTCATTTTCATCATTTGAAATTTTTTGCATGATCCCCAGTATTCAAAAAACATTACATTTGCAGTTCAAGAAATCATTAAACTTAAAAAAAGTATAGCATGCAACTGTACAATAATTTAAGCAGCNATGAAAGAGCAGAACTCATTAAAAAGGCGGGGAAAGACCGCTTGACGATCTCTTTCTACAAATATGCCAAAATTGGCAACCTACAGATTCTCAGAAACCATTTCTATTTATTTTGGGACACTATTGATGTGCTCGGGCGCATTTATATCGCTCATGAGGGGATTAATGCCCAACTTTCGCTNCCAGCTGAAAATTTTCAAGCCTTTAAAATACATTTAGACAGCATTTCTTTTTTAGAAAATGTACGTTTAAATCTTGCCATTGAGCAAGACATGTTCTCATTTTTAAAATTGAAAGTAAAGGTTCGAAATAAAATTGTGGCTGATGGACTTGAAGATGATACTTTTGATGTTAGGGATATTGGCACCCATGTGGACGCCAATCGCTTTAACGAACTCGTTGAAGATGAAGACACCGTTCTAGTAGACATGCGCAATCATTATGAAAGTGAAATAGGACATTTTAAAAACGCGGTAACACCCGACGTAGATACTTTTAGAGACTCTTTAGACCTGATTGAAAATCAACTCAAAGACCATAAGGAAACTAAAAAATTAGTGATGTATTGCACCGGCGGAATACGTTGTGAAAAAGCCAGTGCCTATTACAAGCACAAAGGTTTTAAAAATGTGTTTCAACTCGAAGGTGGGATTATTAATTATGCACNGCAAGTTCGCAAATCCGGTCTGGAAAATAAATTTATTGGCAAAAATTTTGTGTTCGATGAACGCCGTGCTGAAAAAATATCTGAAGATATTATTGCCCAGTGCCACCAATGTGGTGCGCCCGCAGACGGTCATGTAAATTGTGCCAATGAAGCCTGTCATTTATTATTCATTCAATGTGACGCCTGTAAAGCAGAAATGGACAATTGTTGTTCTTCACAATGTAAAGAAATTTACCACTTGCCTTATGAAACTCAAAAGGCCTTGCGCAAAGGACAGGGCAATAGCAACGATATTTTTAAGAAAGGCCGCGCAAATCACCTCCCTTTTAAATAAGATCTTAGGAATATTCTTGACCCTTCAAATAAGGACTCTGTTTGAAAATTAGACACTTAGCTGTAATGGATTGCGCTTTTTTAAGTTCTCAAATAAACTTATATTTACATAGCTAAAAAACACAAAATGTTTAAGGTTTATTTGGGGGAACCTTGGCGCTTAAATATGTATAGATGCATTTTTAAGAAAACACAAACAATAGGCCTTAAGACGCTGAAGCTTCACAAGAATGCGAATAAATTTTTTCATATGCTGTTTAATACTTACCACAATCTTCGCTTGTGATAAAAAAGCAGTGTTTGACCAATACACGTCATTAGATTCACCTTGGCACAAGGATACGCCCATCACATATCACTTTAATGTTACCGACACGCTTCAACCTGTTGATTTATTCTTAAAACTTCGCACCAATAAAACCTATCAATTTAGCAACCTGTTTTTGATCGTTTCCTTGCATCACCCCAAAGGAAAAGTACAAAAGGACACCTTAGAATACAAGATGTCAAACCCAGATGGTTCTATGTTAGGACAGGGCTATATGATGATTAAAGAACATCGGCTTTGGTACAAGGGGCATGATACCCCATTTAATTTTACGGAAATAGGTGAATACAGTCTTGAAATCATACATGCCAATCGGGTACTTGGCAATACTGAGGGCCAGGCTTTTTTAGAAGGCGTTGAGGATATTGGATTTAGCATTGAAACCGTTCAATAAATATTAAAGATGGCAAAAAAAAGAAAATCTAAGTCAAATTTTTCAAAACCTAAACGTTGGTTTTGGANCTTATTCTTGTTGACAGCATTTTCCATCCCACTTGTTTTTTTGCTGGCATCTTTCGGCGTTTTTGGCCCTATGCCAGACCANACCGCATTAGAGAACCCAAGGACTAATTTAGCTACAGAAATTCTGTCTTCTGACGGGGTAACGCTTGGGAAGTTTTATTACGAAGACAACCGTACGCCTGTTGGTTATGATGAACTTCCACGGCATTTGGTTGATGCGCTTATTGCCACGGAAGACATTCGCTATATGGATCATTCTGGGATCGATAGTAGAGGGACTTTAAGAGCTGTTTTTAAATTGGGTAAAGATGGGGGCGCGAGTACGATTTCTCAACAATTAGCAAAGCAACTTTTTCACGGAGAGGGCTCTAAAAACACCCTTGGCCGGATTACTCAAAAAATAAAAGAATGGGTTATTGCAACTCGTTTGGAGAAACAATACACCAAAGAAGAGATTATTGCGCAATACTTTAATATTTATGACTTTGGCAACAATGCAGATGGTATTCGAAGCGCTTCTCGAATTTATTTTGGCAAAGAACCCACAGATTTAAACACTCCTGAGTCCGCCATGCTGGTTGGGATGTTTAAAAACTCATCGCTATATAATCCACGGCCCAAAAGAAATCCTGTTGGCACAAAAAACCGCAGGAATATAGTCCTGTCTCAAATGGCTAAATACGGCTTTATCAGTGAAACTAAAAAAGACTCACTGCAAGCAACCCCTCTTAATTTAAATTACAAACCAGAGTCCCATAGAGAAGGGATTGCGACCTATTTTCGTGCCTATTTAAAAGAATTTTTAAAAGGCTGGGTAAGCCAAAGCGAGAATAGAAAGCCCAATGGTGATAAATACAATATATATAGAGATGGCCTTAAGGTTTATACCACCATTGATTCTAGAATGCAAACACTTGCAGAAGCAGCAGTAACGGATCACATGAAGGCACTTCAAGCCGAGTTTTTTGTTCAAAACACCAAGAAAAGAAACCCTACAGCACCTTTTCTAGAATTGGAGGACGAAGAAATTCAGAGGCTTTTAAATCTTGGCATGAAACGCTCCGAGCGTTGGCGTAAAATGCGTTATGATCTTAAAAAACCAGTTAGTGAAATTACGGCTTCTTTTAAGAAGAAGACTCCTATGAAAGTTTTTTCTTGGACCGCACCTAACAATGAAATTGATACTGTAATGACTCCTATGGACTCCATGCGTTATTATAAATCTTTTCTCAGGGCTGGAACTATGTCAATGGAGCCCCAAACAGGATTTGTTAAAACTTGGGTTGGCGGATTTAATTATAAGCACTTCCAATACGATATGGTCAAACAAGGCAAGCGTCAAGTTGGGTCCACTTTTAAGCCATTTGTTTATGCCGCAGCGATTGATCAATTGCACCTTTCACCCTGCGACACTTTTCCAAAAGCACAAATTACAATTCCCACTATGAAGTTTGGGAATATGAAGCCTTGGGCACCTAAAAACTCCAGCAATAATTACGCGGGGTTTGAAACGTTAAAAGCGGCACTGGCCAATTCTAGAAATACTATCACAGCGCGATTAATGAACGAAATAGGACCTCAGCCCGTAATCAATTTAGCCAAAAGTTTAGGCATTGAACAAACCCTGCCTGCAGTACCCTCTATTGCACTTGGAACCCCCGATTTAAGCATTTATGAAATGGTAGCAGCCTATGCAACTTTTGCCAATAAAGGGGTTTACACAAAACCGGTTATGGTAACCAGAATTGAAGATAAAAATGGAACTTTACTCTATCAATTTTCGCCAGAAACGCGAGATGTATTAAGTGAAGAAATTGCCTATGTTATCGTAAATTTAATGGAAGGGGTTACAAAGTTTGGCTCAGGCCAAAGATTGCGTCATAATTTTGGAAAAAATCAAGCCGTTTACAAAGAAATAGTAACCGGCTACCCCTACGAGTTTGACAATCCTATCGCAGGAAAAACAGGGACCACACAAAATCAAAGTGATGGCTGGTTTATGGGGATGGTTCCTAATTTAGTGACAGGGGTTTGGGTTGGTGGTGAAGACCGTGCGACTCATTTTAAAACCATCACCTATGGCCAAGGCGCCTCCATGGCACTGCCCATTTGGGCCAATTATATGAAAGGTTGCTATGCCATTGAAGCGCTTGGAATCTCCAAAGAAGAATTTGAAAAACCGGAAGTTTTATCTATTGCCACAGAGTGTGAACAGTATAATCCCGAGGGTGAAACGGATATGATAAACGAAGTATTAACACCAGAAATTGACTTTTAATTTCTTCACTAAAAGTTTAATAAATGATTAATAAAACTGTAAAAAATGTACAAAAAGCCCTTGAAGGCGTGCAAAGCGGCATGACCTTGCTTTTGGGGGGCTTTGGCCTTTGCGGAATTCCTGAAAATGCCATTGCCGAACTGGTCGCTATCAATGTTAAAGATTTGACTTGCATATCAAACAATGCAGGCGTCGATAATTTTGGCTTGGGGTACTTGCTTCAGAAGCATCAAATAAAAAAAATGATCTCTTCTTATGTTGGAGAGAATGACGAATTTGAGCGTCAAATGCTCTCTGGCGAATTGGAGGTCGAACTGATTCCACAGGGCACTTTGGCTGAGCGTTGCAGGGCCGCTCAAGCAGGCTTTCCAGCAATTTACACCCCTGCAGGTTTTGGTACAGAAGTTGCCGAAGGCAAGGAAACCCGTGAATTTGANGGGAAAATGCATGTCTTAGAATACGCTTTTAAAGCCGACTTCTCTTTTGTAAAAGCCTGGAAAGGAGACACGGCAGGAAATTTAATTTTTAAAGGAACCGCAAGAAATTTCAATCCAAATATGTGCGGAGCAGCGAAAATTACAGTTGCTGAGGTTGAAGAATTAGTGCCTGCAGGGGCCTTAGACCCAAACCATATTCACATACCTGGGATTTTCGTTCAGCGAATTTTTCAAGGTCAGGATTACGAGAAACGCATTGAACAACGCACACTGACTCCAAACCCTTAAAAGCAAAGTATATGTTAGATAAAAATGGAATTGCAAAACGAATTTCCAAAGAAGTCAAACCTGGTTATTATGTCAATTTAGGAATTGGAATTCCTACCCTTGTTGCGAATTTCGTAAGCGCCGATATTGAGGTCGATTTTCAAAGTGAAAATGGCATTTTAGGCATGGGCCCTTTTCCTTTTGAGGGAGAAGAAGATGCCGATTTAATCAATGCTGGAAAGCAAACCATTACGGCCTTGGATGGAGCTAGCTATTTTGATTCTGCTATGAGTTTTTCAATGATTAGAGGCAAACATGTAGATTTGACTATTTTGGGCGCCATGGAGGTCGCCGAAAATGGAGATATTGCCAATTGGAAAATTCCTGGGCGTTTGGTCAAGGGCATGGGGGGCGCCATGGACTTGGTGGCCAGCGCCGAAAACATTATTGTGGCCATGATGCACAACAACAAACGAGGCGAGTCAAAGCTTTTAAAACGCTGTAGCCTGCCACTAACCGGGGTCAATTGCGTCAAAAAAATTGTAACAAACTTAGCTGTTCTTGAAGTTACCAAGCAAGGATTTAAACTTTTAGAACGCGCACCAGGGGTTGCAGTTGAAACGATTNAAGCGGCGACTGAAGGCCATTTGATTGTGGATGGATCGATTCCAGAAATGACACTATAAACCCTTTGGGATAGCACCTATAAGTTTTTTTGTGTAAGNTTTTTTCGGGTTTGCGTACACGGCATCTGCTTCTCCTTTTTCCACAATTTTTCCTTTGTCCATCACTATAAGTTGGTCTGACATGTATTTGACAACCGCCAAATCGTGTGAAATAAATATGTAGGTAAATCCAAAATCTTTTTTCAGTCCGTTGAGAAGGTTTAACACTTGGGCTTGAACTGAAATGTCGAGTGCAGAAACGGATTCATCACATAAAATGAGTTTTGGCTCCACAGCAATGGTTCTTGCAATCCCAATACGTTGCTTTTGACCTCCAGAAAATTCATGAGGATAACGTTCAAAAGCCGAACGGTCCAGGCCAACTTTATCTAAGAGTTCTAGTGTTTTTAATTTACGAGCGGAATAATTTTTATGCAATTTATGGACTTTCATAGGCTCCATTATGGCCTCTCCAACCGTCAGTCTTGGGTTTAATGAACTCAANGGGTCTTGGAATATAATTTGAACTTCTTTTCGCAGCTGCCTCAGTGCTTTTTTTGACAGTATCCCAAGGTCTTTTCCTTTGTATATAATGCTTCCTGAAGTTGCTTTATCCAGCTGTAAAATGGCGTTACCTAAACTAGTTTTTCCGCAGCCCGACTCACCCACCAGCCCTAAAGTTTCCCCTTCATAAAGTTTAAAACTAACCCCATCGACGGCTTTAAAAGCTGCTTTCTCTCCGAAGAAACCAATGCTTTTGTAATATACTTTTCCCAAGTTTGTAACCTCTAAAATTGGGGGGTCGGCATAAAGGGCCTTGTGTTTTTTNTCTCTTTCTTTTTTGGTTATAATTGCCGCATTTTTTGAATCCAATAAAATGTCCTTAATGGTTGGGAGTTTTTGGAGCCTTTTTCCTATTTCGGGCCTTGCAGCAATCAATGCTTTCGTGTAGTCATTTTTAGGCGTTTTAAAAATTGTTTTTGTCGCTCCCTTTTCTACAATTTTTCCTTGGTAAATCACCAATGTCCTTTGTGCTATTTCCGAAACCAAGGCTAAATCATGGCTGATGAAAATTACACTCATTTTTGTCTCTTTTTGCAGCCGCTTCAATAAGGAAATGATTTCTTTTTGAACAGTTACATCTAAAGCGGTNGTGGGTTCNTCTGCAATGAGAACTTTTGGTTTACAAGCAATGGCCATTGCAATCATAACACGTTGTTGTTGGCCTCCTGAAAGTTCATGAGGGTATTTCCGCATGGCTTCAGCCGGAGATGGTATTTTAACACTATCGAATAAATGAAGGACTTCANCCGGCGCGGCCTCTTTATTCACAATACCATGGTGTAATATGATTTCTTTTACCTGATCTCCACAGCGCATGGATGGGTTTAGAGCACTCATGGGCTCTTGAAAAATCATTGAGATTTCTCGACCTCTCAAATCCTGCATACTCGTCTCTGTAAGAGAATTCAAATCCCTGCCTTGGTAGGTAATCGTCCCAGAAACTTGCGTTTTTTGACCCTTTGGCAACAACTGCATAAGGGATAGGGCGGTGACAGATTTCCCCGACCCACTTTCTCCTACAATTCCTATTATTTCATTTTCAAAAACATCGAAAGCAATGTTATGCACAACCGAATTAAAACCATCTATGCTTTGAAATGCGATACGCAAATCTTTAACACTAAGAATGGGCTTGTCTTCCATGACTTAAATATAATTAATTTCCCTCGCGTTTAAAAGGGGCTCGTTTCTTAAGCGCAATAGAATTTGAGCCACCGCTAAGGTGTCTTTTTGGCAATAAGCAATGATGCGTTGGAGATCCTTTTCTTTGTAAAATACCCGATAAATTTCACTGCCATCAATATCATCTTTTGGCGAAGGAATTCCAAGGACATTGGTCATTAGTTTTAAAGAGGTATAGTGTTTGTAATCCCCAAACTTCCACAGTTCAAGGGTGTCTAGATGCGGGATTTCCCAAGGTTTTTTCCCAAATAANTTGAGTTTAGACGGTAATTCTATTTTGTGAATGAGCATCCTTCTGGCGATAAACGGAAAGTCAAATTCCTTGCCATTGTGGGCGCAAAGCAAATGCCTCCGACCGTTAAAATGTTTATCAAGCAATTCTTTAAACTCCAACAGAAGCTCTTTTTCTTTCCCGGTGAATGTGGTAATGCGAAATTTTTTTGAATCGTTTTCCAAGATAAAATGGCCAACAGAAACACATATAATTTTTCCAAATTCTGCCCAAATACCAGCACGGGGATAAAACGCTTCAGGGCTGAAGTCTTCCTTGCGTTGGTATTGAGATNTTTTCGCCCAAAGGGCTTGCTTTTCGGCTGTTAATTCGTCAAAATCTTGAGCTTCAGGAACCGTTTCAATGTCTAAAAATAAGACGTTTTCAAGATTGATTTTGTTCAGCATCAGCTATCATTTTATAAGCCTCCTCAATATAAATAGTGATGTCGCCATTGTAAGGATTGCGACCAAAAGATTNTTTTNCACGCCCTAGCCGTACTACAATAAGGTTGTCATCGGGCACCACCACCACACATTGCCCTAAATGGCCTTCCATCATAAAAAAAGATTTTCCATCCCTTTTTTGTAGCCAAAAACCATACCCATATTCGGGGCTGTCTTTAAAGCGAGGCTGGATACTTTTAGCAACATAGGTAGAGTCTAAAATTTGTTGACCTTTCCATTTGCCGTGGTCTTTGTAGAGTTTTCCAAAACGCGCAAAATCTTTGGCATTGCTGGCAATACAACAGTAGGCTTTTACATGATCAGTGTCTTCGCTGTCAACTTGCCAAAGGGCATCATTTTCTGATTCTAGCGGGATCCAAAAACTTTCAGATAGATAGTCGTATAACTTTTTATNCGTTGCTTTTTCAATGACCATGGCTAACAATTGNGTATCTCCGCTTGAGTACTCAAAAGATTGTCCAGGCGTTTTAACTGTTGCCAATCCCAAAATAGTTTCTTCAAGTTCCTTTCCGTAATAGGCTTTGGCTGTAATATTGATGGGCCAATAATAATCTTCTATCCAGCTGGAGCCCGATGCCATGGAGGCAAGATCTCCAACGGTCACTTTGCTTGAAAGTCCGTCTGAATATTGCGGGAAAAAGTCGCTGACCGGCTGTTCCAAATTCTTTATATAGCCTTCCATTATGGCTTTTCCTAGAAGCCCACAGACATAGCTCTTAGCCATTGAAAAAGAATTGCTTTTAGAATTTTCATCGTAGGCATCATAATACGATTCATGTAAAATGCTGTCATTTTTAATAATTAAATAAGCGACCGTTCCTTGCGATTTGTGTAGCGCTGATAATTTTTTTGTTGCAGTACTTTTATTGTAGTCTTTGTGCAGCGGCCATTCGTCAGACGCATCGGCATGCACAACAGCATTGTCAAAATAGACATAGTCATTTATGGATGCGGTTGTATAACCTTTAAAATATACTGTTCGGACCGCTTTGAAGAGGTAGTCTGTATCTGTTATATATAAAACAGCGACTAGGGTAATGACGCTCAATAGGGCCCACTTGAGTGTTTTTTTTAGCAAGTTCATTTTGTTTTTAATTTGTTATAAAGATAACCAAAAAATAATCTTAGGTTTCTTTATCCAATCAGTTTTGCGATGTCTTTTGCAAAATAGCTGGCGATAAGGCTGGCTCCAGCCCGCTTGAAAGCCATTGTTGTTTCAAGCATTATTTGATCGTGCTCCAACCACCCTTTTTCACTTGCAGCTTTTATCATCGCATATTCTCCACTTACTTGATAAGCGGCAATAGGCACATCAAATTCATTTTTAATGTCTCGTATGATATCTAAATAAGCCAAGCCAGGCTTCACCATGACAATGTCTGCCCCTTCTGCAATGTCCATTTCAGTTTCTCTCATGGCTTCAATGCGGTTTGCACAGTCCATTTGGTAGGTTTTTTTGTCCTTGGGAATGTTATCTTTTTCACAAGGCGCAGAATCTAAAGCGCTTCTAAAAGGGCCGTAGAAAGAGGAGGCGTATTTCGCACTGTAGCTCATAATTCCAGTGTCCACAAAACCATTCTTTTCTAAGGCTTCCCGAATCGATAAAATCCGTCCATCCATCATATCACTAGGCGCAACAAAATTGGCCCCAGCTGTGGCGTGAGACAGACTCATTTTTGCAAGAATTTCAACGGTGTGGTCGTTTACAATTTGTCCTTTTTCAACCACGCCATCGTGGCCATAAATAGAATAGGGATCTAAAGCGACATCCGTCATAACCAGCATATCAGGGCAGCTATTTTTAATGGTTTTTATAGCGCGTTGCATCAAGCCATTAGGGTTTAGAGCTTCAGAACCGTGATTGTCTTTTAGTGACGCTTCAATTTTCACAAATAGCAATACGGCTTTAAGGCCCAAATCCCACAATAGTTTGACTTCTTTTTCAAGTGTGTCTAAGCTGTGTCGAAAATAGTTTGGCATCGCTGTAATTTCTTGTTCAATCCCCTTGCCTTCGACTACAAATAATGGCACCAAAAAATCATTTGGCGTGACGGCATTTTCCCTCACTAAATTTCGGATGGCTTCGTTTGCGCGCAAGCGCCTGTTTCTTTTTAATGGATACATATTAAACCCAGTTTTTAGGGTGTTTTAACACCTCAATTAATGCTTCTTCTCTACTGTTTGGGGCAGGGTGATGGTCATAGGCCCATTGTACATGTGGGGGTAAACTCATCAAAACACTTTCAATTCTTCCATTGGTCTTAAGACCAAAGAGGGTGCCTTTGTCATGAACCAGGTTAAACTCCACATAGCGGCCCCTTCTAATTTCTTGCCATTGGCGTTCAACAGCGGTGTATGGCAAGTCTTTTCTTTTTTGCACAATTGGCAGGTAAGCTTCTAAAAAGTGATCTCCAACATCGGTTATAAAATCATACCATTGTTGCATATTCATTTGCTCGTTTGATTTGCAATAATCAAAAAACAAGCCGCCCACACCACGTGCTTCTTTTCTATGACTGTTGTAAAAATAGGCGTCACAGGCTTGTTTGTACTTTTGATAAAAATTGCTGTTGTGTCTATCGCAGGCATTTTTACACTGCAAGTGAAAATGCTCAGCATCTTCTTCAAACAAATAGTAAGGTGTCAAGTCCAGGCCACCTCCGAACCATTGGTCGACAAGCTCCCCGCTTTTATCGTACATTTCAAAATAGCGCCAATTGGCATGTACCGTAGGCACCATCGGATTTTTGGGATGCATTACAAGACTTAAGCCACAGGCAAAAAAATCAACATCTTTAACTTTAAAATAGGCTTGCATCGCTTTTGGCAGGGGGCCAAAAACCTTCGAAATATTAACCCCACCTTTTTCAAAGACCCCGCCATTTTGCAAAATACGTGTGCGGCCACCACCCCCTTCTTTTCGCCTCCAAAGATCTTCTTCAAATTGTGCACAGCCGTCAATCGATTCTAGAGCCGATGTTATTTGATTTTGAAGGATTTCGATATAGCTGTAAAAGACCTCTTTCATACCATTATAAATTTATGTGTTGTATGCTTTTACAGCATCAACAAAAGCCTTGGCATGGTCCACAGGGATGTTTGGCAAAATTCCATGGCCAAGGTTTACAATGTACTTGTCTTTCCCGAACGCATTGATCATTTCGTGCACCATTTTCTTAATTTCTTTAGGGGGAGATAACAAACGCGAGGGGTCAAAATTCCCTTGCAGTGTTTTATTTCCACCAGTGAGATAGCGCGCATTTCGAGCAGAGCAGGTCCAGTCGATTCCAATGGCAGCAGCATTGGATTTTCCCATTTCATGCAATGCAAACCAGCAGCCTTTACCAAAAGCAATAACAGGCGCATCGTCTTTAAGTGCTTCTATAATTTGATGGATATATTGCCATGAAAACTCTTGATAGTCTGTAGGAGAGAGCATACCGCCCCAAGAGTCAAAAACTTGAAGGGTGTTGACTCCGGCTTTCACTTTTTCCTTTAAATAGGCAATCGTGGTATTTGTAATTTTTTGAAGAAGTTGATGGGCTGCAACGGGGTTTGAAAAGCAAAAGGCTTTGGCTTTGTCAAAGTTTTTACTGCCCTGCCCTTGCACACAATAGCACAAGATTGTCCATGGAGATCCCGCAAAACCGATCAATGGAATTTCATTATTTAGCAACGCTTTTGTCGCGGTAATGGCTTTGTATACATAATCTAATTCTGTTGTAACATCTGGCACAACGACACGGTCTACATCTTTTTGTGTTCGGATGGGATTGGGCAAGAAAGGCCCAAAATTAGGCTTCATTTCGACCTCAATATTCATGGCTTGTGGGATGACCAAAATATCACAAAACAAAATAGCGGCATCCATTCCAAAGCGACGAATGGGTTGTACTGTAATTTCACTGGCTAATTCTGGTGTTCGGCAACGCGTAAAAAAGTCGTACTTTTCTTTGATTGCCATAAACTCTGGCAAATAACGCCCAGCTTGTCGCATCATCCATACCGGTGGACGTTCGACAGTTTCGCCTCTCAAGGCACGTAAAAATAGATCGTTCTTAATCATTTTTTTGGCTTTAAAACAAGTTGATCACTCACCAATTCGATGACACTTTCAATGGTTGGAATTTTTGCCGTATGAACGGCTTTAAAATATTTTTTTGCCTCTTTTGCAGTGGTTTCTCCAATGCAATAAGCGGTACAATTTGGGCGATTGTTTTTGAGGAAACTTTGGACGGTCGATGGGCTGAAAAAAAGAACCCCTTCAACAGATTCTGGTAGTTTTGGTGCTTCAAGTTTTGCGCTGTAAGCGGCGATTTCTTGAACGGTTATATTATTTTTTTCTAAAATTGATGGCAAATCATCCATCCGGATATCACTACAGAAATAGCTAACCGTCGTGCCTTCAATGAACTCAACGAGATGTTCCGCTAGTGCCTTGGCATTTTTAGCGCTGTGCTTAACGGGTCCAATTTTCTGCTCAATTTGTTTTTTTGTGCGGCGGCCTACACAATATATTGTCTTGAATTTTAAGTCCTCAGAAGCACAATTATTTAAAATAGCCTCAACGCCATTTTTACTGGTTATGATCACATTTTCATGCGGCGCTTTTATAAGTGAAGCTTTAATTCTGTTGGGAGTCGTTTTTATAAAATCGACACTTTCAACTTTAATTGATTTTGGGAAGAGATCCAGTTGTCCTGGGCTTAATGTTTTGGAAGAAAAAACATTTGTCTCATTTTGTTTAAGAGCAGTTTTACTGATTAAACTTTTTCCACCCCGCGCTACGATAAATTCCAAGCATTCTTCTACAAGTTTTGTGTGCTTGCCCAATGGAGCACTTCTTTTAGCTTCTACTTTTTTTGTACCATCTTCACTTAATACGATGCCGTGGAAATGGACTTCTTCATTTTTTATAAATGCCAAAGCTCCGATAGGGGCGCTGCAACCGCCATCTAATTTGTTTAGAAATGTGCGCTCCATGTTTGTGCAAATCTCAGTTTCTTCATGGTTGAGCGCGCTACAAGCCTCTATAATGTCACTGTCGGACCCCAGGCATGCAATCATGATAGCGCCTTGTGCCGGAGCCGGCACCATCCATTCTAAATTGACGGCATTTTCAGGTGTTAGCCCAATTCGACCAAGCCCTGCTGCTGCAAAAACAGCACCGTTCCAGTTTTTTGAAGCTTCCAGCTTTTGTAGTCTTGTATTGACATTGCCTCTCAATCCTTCAATTGTATGTGTAGGGTAGCGGTTGAGCCATTGGGCTTTCCGCCTTAAGCTTCCCGTGGCAACAACGGCCTCTCTTTGTGCTAAAAATTCTTCATTTTTTTTAAAAACTAAAGTGTCTCTAACGTTGCCACGTTTTAGAACGGCCGCCTGGACAATTCCTTTGGGCAGTCTTGTAGGAACGTCTTTAAGTGAGTGCACTGCAATGTCTATTTCTTCATTGAGCAGGGCGATGTCAAGTGTCCGCGTAAACACCCCTGTTATTCCAAGTTCGTAAATAGGTTGATTCAAGGCTAAATCCCCACTAGATTTTACAGGGATTAACTTTGTTTCATGCCCTAAGCTTTTTAGTTGAGATTCGACACTTTTTGCCTGCCAAAGTGCCAGTTCGCTGTCACGAGTTCCTATCCGAATAAGCTTTGGCATGATCAGGCTTCGAGTTGAAATATTTTGTGGATAAGCGCCAGACTTTCTTTAGGTGAAACGGTCTCTTCTTTTAGGTGATGGGCAAAATGATTGGTGATTTTTTGCACAATATTAGAACTGATTAAATCTGCTTGATCATAATTAAACCCTGCATTTTTTTTACGTTGATTTTTAATTTCAACATCAGCAAACACCTTTAACTTTTCTTTTAGTGCTTTAATGGTCGGTGCAAATTTTCGGTATTCAACCCAAACCTCAAAGTCTTCTTTTATGTCCTTGATAATGGCCTCTGCCATAGGGATGTGCATCTTTCTTTTTTGTAGCGTTTTGTCTGTAATACCAGAAAGTTCATCAAGATGCGTGAGTGTCACATTGGGCAGGGTTTTGACATTTTCGTCAACATTTTTAGGAATGGACAAGTCCAAAATCAATAGCTCTTTTTTTTGTACTATGAGCTGTTTATCAATAGTTGGATTTTGCGCTCCTGTGGCAACAATTAAAATATCAGCTTTTGCAATTTCTTCTTGGAGTTGGCTGTAATTTTTTACATGTACTTTGAATTTACCCGCTAATTTTTCTGCACTTTCTCGCGTTCTGTTAATTAGGGTGATGTGCTCATTTTTAGTATGCTTGATGAGGTTTTTACAGGTATTCCTCCCAATTTTACCAGTCCCAAATAATAAAATGTTTTTTGGCTTAATATCTTTGACAGCATTTAAAATATACTGGACGGAAGCAAAGGAAACAGAGGTGGCTCCGGAGGAGAGTTCGGTCTCGTTTTTAATCCGCTTACTCGCTTGAAGCACATAGTTTACAAGCCGTTCTAAATAATTGTCCATTAAGTTGTACTTTTTGGAAATTTTAGCACTGACCTTCAGTTGGCTGATGATCTCAAAATCTCCCAGGATCTGACTGTCCAAGCCTGCGCCCACTCTAAACATATACTCAATGGCTTGGCTGTCTTTTAAGATATATCCCACTTGTTCAAAAGTCTCTACGCTTCCTCTGGTGTTTTGGCACAACAGCTGAATGAGTTCGGATGGATGCTGAACCAGACCATAAATTTCAGTTCGATTGCAGGTTGAGGTCGCAAGTAAGCCTTGAATTCCAGATGTCTTTGCTTGTTTAAGCAGGTTGGCCTTTTTGGTGGGGCTCAAGCTAAAATTGCCTCGCAGTTTTGCGTCTGCTTTTTTATAGCTTATTCCTATGACATAAAAAGAAGGATTCGTCTCGTTGTTTTTTAGCTGCATGTATTTGGGCTCAGTTGCTTACAACGACAAAAGTAAAACCTATTCAAGCCAAAAAGTAACGATAGAAGAACTTTATTTGTCGTTTGGGGGTTCATCAAAAAAAAAATTCTTATTTTTGTAAATTAATTTAAAATATCAGGTTAAGTTTGCAAAAAATTACAATTTTTATTTATAATGAATCTAAATAAAGAAAATTCTACTTCGGACACCAATACATTAAAAAGTATCGCTCTAGGTGCTTTTTTAGAAACTGTCATTGAGTCTGGTTTTTTGGTGCTGACCTTTCAAAATGATTCGGATTCCCCTAAGCTCCTAGAAAAGGCCATTGATAATTCTTTTATCCAGCTTCATTTCTGTATAAAGGGCAGTACCCAATTTTCTTTCAATAACAACGCTTACACCCTTGATATTCCCGAAGAAAACACCCTATTGTTGTACAATCCTCAACGCGATTTACCCATTCATATGATGGCTGGCCCCAAGACCTGGGTGGTATCGGTTTTGATTTCAATTAAAAAATTCCATGGTTTATTTTCTCATGAAGCGAATTACATTTCATTTCTAAAGGATGACAACAAACAAAAAAAATATTATAAGGATGGCTACATATCCCCATCCATGGCTATTGTTCTCAATCAAATTATTAATTACAACCTGAACTCAAACCTCCGTGAACTGTATTACAAGGCCAAGGTTTACGAACTTTTAAGCTTNTATTTCAATCGGGGCGAAGATGTCAATGCAGAGCAATGTCCCTTCTTGGCAGATGAGTCTAATGTCATAAAAATTAAGGCCGCAAAAGACATCATAATTCAACGCATATCTGAGCCGCCCACTCTTGCGGAATTGTCTTCGGAAATAGATTTAAGTTTAAAGAAACTCAAAGAAGGTTTCAAGCAAATTTACGGCACAACGGTTTACGGGTTTCTGTTTGATTATAAAATGGAGTTGGCCAGAAAATTATTAGAATCAGGCGGGCATAATGTAAACGAGGTTGGACTCAAAGTTGGCTATAGTACGGCCAGCCATTTTATAGCGGCCTTCAAAAAACAATATGGAACCACTCCAAAAAAATACATTCAATCCTCAAATTAACTCAATTAAAAAAATGAAAGGTATTTTATTAGTGAACTTGGGCTCCCCAGACAGCCCAAATCCCAAAGATGTCAAAAAATATTTAGGAGANTTCCTAATGGACGAACGCGTCATTGATGTCCCAAAGTGGGCCCGTACACTGTTGGTAAAAGGCATTATTTTGAATACGCGCCCGAAAGCCTCCGCAAAAGCTTACCAAAAAATATGGTGGGAGGAAGGCTCTCCATTAATCGTTTTGTCTGAGCGTCTAAAAGAAAAGGTGCAAAAACAAGTGGACATTCCAGTAGCCTTGGCCATGCGCTATGGCAGCATGACCATTAAGAATGGTCTTCAAGAACTGGCCGGCAAGGGTGTCAATGACGTTTTGATCATCCCATTGTACCCCCAATTTGCAATGGCTACAAGAGAAACCATTTTGGTTTTGGCTGAGACATTAAAAAAGGAGTTTTTCCCGCAAATGTCTTTAGAAAGTTTCCCCCCTTTTTATAACAACCCTGAATATATTAAAGTACTCTCCACATCGATTAAGGACCATTTAAAAGGTAAAAAGTACGACCATTTATTGTTTTCTTACCATGGTGTTCCAGAGCGACACATACGAAAAAGCGACGTCACTAAATCCCATTGTAAAATGGATAAATCCTGTTGTAGCACTGCTTCTGAAGCGCATGCTTATTGTTATAAGCACCAATGTGTCGAGGTGACGCGTTTGGTTGGTGCCGCTCTCAAAATGGAATCAGAGACATTTTCAACTTCCTTTCAGTCCCGTCTTGGATTTGACCCATGGCTGCAACCCTACACGGACCGTACCATTGAAAGATTAGGCAAGGAAGGCGTTGAGAACATGGCCATTGTAACCCCTGCATTTGTAAGTGATTGCTTGGAAACTCTAGAAGAAATTGCCATGGAAGGAGAAGAAATTTTTCATGAAGCCGGCGGCAAGAATTTTACGACAGTTCCTTGTCTTAATGACGATCCTAATTGGGTGGCATTGCTTGCGAAATGGATACAAGCATGGAATGAAAAAGCTCTAACGCNCTCTTAAATGAATCAATCCCATGTTTCGGATTTTGGAACAGATGCTATAGGAAAACTTCTGATAGGTGCTGCTTATTTTCAGGCGTTTGGTAAAGCGACCCCAGCTTTATTGCTCACATTTTCACGCCAAGCATTTTTCTTTATTCCTCTAATTTTTATCTTACCTTTATGGTACGGTGAGCTTGGTGTTTGGATGGCTTTTCCTGCGTCAGATTTGCTTTACACAGTTTTGAAGGCCTTTTTTTACAGAGAAATGAAACAAAATTTAAAAGTACTTTAATGGAGTATTACAATTATATAAAATCCCTTCATTTGATTTTTGTTATTACTTGGTTTGCGGGCCTGTTTTACATACCGCGCTTATTTATTTACCATATAGAAGCCCAACAACAACCCGCCCCAGAAAGCACAATTCTTTCTGAACAGTTAAAACTAATGGCTCNCAGATTGTGGTACATCATTACCTGGCCATCGGCTGTTTTAGCAACTATCTTTGCGCTCTGGCTGCTCCATTTAGCACCTTATTTGTTGCAACAGCCATGGATGCAAGTCAAATTGGNTTTTGTGGTTTTGCTTATTGCTTATCACATCAAAACCCATTTGATGTTTAAGTCGCTTCAGCGCGACGAAACTCATTACACTTCAAATTTTATGCGCTTTTGGAACGAAGGGGCCACACTTCTTTTATTTGCAATTGTGTTTCTAGTAATTCTCAAAAGTACACTCAATATGTTTTACGGCCTTTTGGCACTTTTAGGCCTCGCAGGAATTTTAATTTTGGGCATCCGATTGTACAAAAAGACGCGAAAGGACTAGCCTGGAGTATCTTTCATTTTTCCTATATTTATAAAAAACTAATCCGTTATGGCCAAGCGAAGCCTGTCATTAAGTTCTCGAATCTTTTTCTATATGATTCTTTTGGTGGTGTTGGCGTCCATTTTAATTGCTGCCGTCACAGTCTACCAGTATAAAGAACAGTCTCAAGACTACCACCGCATGCGTTTGGAACGAAAAGAAGCACAGCTAATTTCCAGTATTAATTATGTTTTAAAAGCTTCGAGCTGGGAAATTAAAACAGAGAACTTAGGCGTTATTTTTAAGCAAAAGATTTATGAGATTGCCAACATTCATAATGTAGCCTTTAATCTTTATGACTTAAAAGGGGGGTTGATTAAGTCCTCTCGCCCTTGGCTTGATAATAATCCTGTTCCACAACAATTGTCTAAGACGATAATAGACACCCTCAATAAAATTTCTTCCAAACGCTTTGTTGAAAAAAATAAACTGTTAGATGGCAATTACAGGTCTTCCTATTTGGTTTTGACAGACCCTTCTTCAANACCTTTAGGGATTTTGAACGTCCCTTATTTTGATGATGACTCTTTAAATTCAAGAGAATTAAAAGAATTTTTGGTCCGCATTGGATTTGCCTATGTATTGATGGTTCTAATCGCCATTGTATTTGCGTATGCCATGTCTAAGTTTATCACGAAATCTTTGAAGTCAATCAGTGATAAAATGTATCAAACCCGTTTTGAAAAGCGCAACAAGAAAATTGCTTTAGAAGGCGCCTCTTCGGAAATTAAGTCTTTGGTAGAATCCTATAATAACATGATTGATGCCCTAGAAGAAAGCGCGCTCAAACTGGCTTACACAGAAAGGGAAGAGGCTTGGCGTGAAATGGCAAAACAAGTGGCACATGAGANCAAAAATCCCCTTACACCGATGCGCTTAAGCGTACAGAGTTTTCTGCGAAAATTTGACCCTGAAGACAAAGATATTCATAAAAAAGTAGAGGAATATAGCAACACATTGATTCAGCAAATTGACACCATGAGTAAAATTGCAGAAGCCTTTTCTAGTTTTGCAAAAATGCCCGCTCAAAAATTAGAACCTTTGGATTTAGTTAAAGTAGTGGAGCATGCCTTGGATATTTTTCCGGATGTCTTTATTTCATTTTCTAGCGCTAAAGAAACTCTAGAANCGGACTTTGACAGAGATCAGTTGAATCGCATCGTAACCAATCTTGTTAAAAATGCCATTCAATCTATCCCAGAGAATAAAACGCCTAAAATTGAAGTCAACTTATTTGAAGAAAATAGTCGAATTCATATCAAAGTTAAAGACAACGGTAGTGGTATAGAAGATGCGATTGCAGAGAAAATATTTGAGCCTAAATTCACAACCAAAACTAGTGGGATGGGGCTTGGTTTGCCCATGGTTAAAAACATCATTGAAGCCTATGAAGGCAACATTACTTATGAAACAATTTTAGGAGAAGGCTCCCTTTTTGAAGTCTCTTTTCCAAAAAAACAAAAGACTTATGACGTTTAATAATTTAAATCTACAGCTTGAAGCTGGTATTGGGATGTTGACCATCAACCGTCCCAAAAAACTCAATGCCCTGAACAAAGCAACTATTTTAGAATTACACCAAGCTTTGAAAGCTTTGGACCAGGACCAAAATGTCCGTGTCATTGTATTGACTGGAAGTGGAGATAAAGCGTTTGTCGCAGGCGCGGATATCAGCGAATTTGCGGATTTTAATGTTTCTGAAGCCGCACAGTTATCTCGTGAGGGACAAGAACTATTATTTGATTTTGCTGAAAACTTAAGCACACCTATTATTGCGGCCATTAACGGTTTTGCTTTAGGGGGTGGATTGGAATTGGCCATGGCGGCTCACATCCGAGTGGCCAGTAGCACGGCCCGTATGGGACTTCCAGAAGTCAGTTTGGGTGTGATTCCAGGCTATGGCGGCACCCAAAGGTTGGCCCAGTTGGTGGGCAAAGGGCGGGCACTTCAAATGATTACCACCGCAGAGATGATAGACGCTTCTAAAGCCGAACAATGGGGTTTAGTCAACAGTGTTACAGCCCCGGAGGATCTGCTATCTTATTGCCTGTCTTTGTCTGAAAAAATAAAACGCAACGGCCCGCTTGCCATTGCGGCTGCCATTGAAGCGGTCAACGCAAACTATAAAGATGGCCTTAATGGGTATGATGTTGAAATTACAGCATTTGCAAAATCTTTTGGAACTGCCGATTTCAAAGAAGGAACTTCTGCCTTTTTACAAAAGCGAAAAGCGAATTTCACAGGGAATTAATTCAAGAATAAAAAACCCTAAAACAGNGTTTTAGGGTCATAAGCTTTAAGGATTAAAAGTTTAATCCGCTAGAACGATAATTTTGTTGGCGTTCATCTCAATGGTTCCCGAATTGATGGCCAACCAATATCCACCTTCCTTTTTTTCAAATTTTGAAGCCGTTTCTTCATTCAAATCAACAGCCCCACGAATTTTCACAAATCCATCTTTAAGGGTAGAGACAACTGCGGCGTGGTTGTTGAGCATTTCAAACTCTCCATTNACACCCGGAACAGAAACACTGTCAACATCTCCTTTAAATAGGGTGGCTTCGGGAGAAACAATTTCTAAATACATAAACTTGTGTTTTAGGCTTCAGCCAACATTTTTTCTCCGGCTTCAATCGCTTCTTCAATGGTTCCTTTTAGGTTGAATGCGGCTTCCGGTAGTCGATCTAATTCACCATCCATGATCATATTGAAACCTTTGATTGTTTCCTTGATGTCTACAAGTACACCAGGAATTCCCGTAAATTGTTCTGCAACATGAAAAGGTTGTGACAGGAAGCGCTGTACACGTCGTGCACGTCCTACAGCTAACTTGTCTTCTTCAGAAAGTTCTTCCATTCCTAATATGGCAATAATATCTTGTAATTCTTTATAGCGCTGTAACAACTCTTTTACGCGTTGCGCACAATCGTAATGTTCGTCCCCAAGAATTTCAGCAGTTAGAATTCTGGAAGTAGAATCTAGCGGGTCCACGGCNGGATAAATTCCAAGTTCGGCAATTTTACGCGACAATACCGTAGTGGCATCCAAATGCGCAAAAGTAGTCGCTGGAGCAGGATCGGTAAGGTCATCCGCAGGAACATAAACCGCTTGTACCGAAGTAATGGATCCTTTTTTAGTCGAGGTAATACGCTCTTGCATGGCTCCCATTTCTGTAGCTAGAGTAGGTTGGTATCCTACGGCTGATGGCATCCGACCTAAAAGGGCCGATACCTCNGAACCAGCTTGAGTAAATCGGAAGATATTATCAACGAAGAACAGGACGTCTTTACCTTGGCCATCGCCAGAACCATCACGGAAATATTCTGCAATGGCAAGTCCTGAAAGTGCTACTCGTGCACGGGCTCCAGGAGGTTCGTTCATTTGTCCAAAAACGAAAGTGGCTTTGGATTCTTTCATGGCGGCTTTGTCTACTTTTTTAAGATCCCATCCACCAGCCTCCATGGAATGCATAAAGTCATCTCCATATTTTATAATGCCTGATTCTAACATCTCACGCAATAAATCGTTTCCTTCTCTTGTGCGTTCTCCAACACCCGCAAATACAGAAAGCCCACCATGGCCCTTTGCAATATTATTAATAAGTTCTTGAATTAATACGGTTTTTCCAACACCTGCACCTCCAAAAAGACCAATTTTACCCCCTTTGGCGTAAGGCTCAATTAGGTCAATAACTTTAATTCCTGTAAACAATACTTCTGTTGAGGTTGAAAGTTCTTCAAATTTTGGTGCTTCGCGGTGAATTGGTAATCCGTCTTTTCCAGCCTTGGGTAAGTTTCCTAAACCATCAATAGCATCTCCGATGACATTGAAAAGGCGGCCATAAATATCATCCCCTACAGGCACTTGGATGGGCGCGCCAGTTGCACTGACTTCTGTCCCACGGCTAAGGCCATCTGAGGAATCCATCGCAATAGTTCTGACGGCATTTTCGCCAATGTGTGATTGTACTTCTAAAACGAGGATGGAACCGTCTTCACGATTGATTTCTAAAGAATCATAAATTTTTGGAAGCTCGGCGTCTGCGCCAAACTCTACATCAATAACGGGTCCTACNATTTGGGAAACTTTTCCTGTAACTTTTGACATTACTTCTATGGGTTTAATTTTTAGCTAAATGATGTTTAAAAACAAGTTGTTTTTGCGCAGCAAAGATAACCAATATAAATAAAAAACCCAGAACAAACGTCTGGGTTTTTTAATCTAATTCTTNAATTAAATTTTAGAACTGCATTTTGGCGCCTGCATAGTAAAGAGACCCAATATTACCAGATCCAGGAATACTCACATATTCGCGGCCAGCGATGTTNTTNCCACCCACTTCAAATTGTATGTTATCAAGTGCTTTTATGCCGAACATTAATTTAGCGTCAAAGACGGTATTTTCTCTAATGGTAGCATCTATAAATGTTGATTCATAATAGTACTCAGAGTTGTAACGCGCATTAGTAGAAAGTGTAAAATTATCACCTAATTTTGATGTAAGCCCAAATTTCATTCTGTGCTTAGGCGTATTCCATGACAATTCGAAATCGGAATACTCCTTCTCTTTATATTTTAATTCATTGTACTCGTAAATGAAGTTAACGGTAGTTGATGAATTAAGTTTCTGTATAGCTTCTACACTCATTCCACGAGTTATAAATGGAACATCTAGGTTGGCATCCATTCCAAATTGAAGATAACCACCATTGGCCATTGTGTTCGCAATAGCTTGATCCGCAGTAAGCCCCACTTGTTGTCCAATTGCAACAAGCTCTGCTGCAGGCACATATACGCTATTGGTTCCAATATAGTTTTCGTATTCGCTGTAATANGCATTTACATCCAANGTAAAGTTTTTGGAATTATAACGGTATCCAATATCGTGAGANGTTACTTTTTCAGCTTCTACATAATCCAACTCTTCAGCAAGGAGTTGACCAGAGCTGTCAAACGCACTTTTATTGAATGCATTATTAAATACCCAATCTCCTGTCCAATTAAAATCTATAGGAGTTTCAGGAGTGCCGTCCATGTCTAAGTCAAGAATTGTGCCTCCAAGCTGTTGATTAAACCTGTCAATATTATCTTCTGTTGTACCAAGTAAAAATTCTGCACCATTGAAAAGACCTATAAATTTATCTTGGTTAGTTGGATTTCTGTAGCCTAATTGAGTAGATACTCTAATATTAGAATTATCAGAAAGCTTAAACATATATCCAACTCTTGGAGTAATATTCCCTTTATCCATTACAGTCTGTTTGTCGTAACGCATAGAGAATGTTACAGAGCGGTTGTCATCTTCAAGTAANAGTTGAGCATAACCACCATATTCAGCGTATTGAATAGGATCATTATAATCTGTGTAAAGGGTTGCGTCTGTGTCTAAATTAAAGTCTCTATACAACGCACCCACAACTAAGTTTGCACCTTCAAGATTGTCTAAAAAATTATAGCTAGCTTCGAAAGTCGATACTTCAGAAATATCTTTAATGAGTGCCCCTAGTGATCCTGTATCACTAAATGTTAAAATCGCTTGGTCAGTGGCAGCATCAATAGCAGCATTGAAATCAGGGCTTCCAGGCATTAGCATGTTGGCATCTGCAGCCGCCCTAGCATTTTGATGTAATAGACTATTAACACCAGCAGGGAATAAATTAGCAAAACTTGTTCCACCAGCTGCAATATTAGGAGCAACAACTGTAGTTAACAGCGCTCCAACTCCTGCAGCATCTGGCGTAAATCCGGCAGCAAGTGCAGCTCCTCCTAAGTAAGTATTGAGATATGTGTTACCCCAACCATCTTGTATTCCACCAGGCTGTGCAAGTGCGACAGAAGTAGCTAAAGCCGTACTTTGTGTTGTTTTACCAGCCTCTTCTTTGGTATAAAAAGCACGTGCCGTAAGATTTCCTGTTTTAACTTCTAATTTGTGCAGCTGAACGACAAAGTCTTTGATGTTGTAACGAGCATTTCCAGCAGGCAATGGCGCTTCACCGGTACCAATGAGTGAAGAAAAAGATATTTCTGTATCATCATTAGGGCGGAAGTAAATTCCGGCATTTCCCTTAATATTGGAAGCCTCATTTCCAAATAATTCTTGCTCAGTGTAGCCTGTTGTTACTACTGTGTCAAAATAATTAGCAGCATTTGGAAAAGCAGTAAGGCCTCCTAAACCAATTAGCCCCATTTGTTGTAAACCAGTAAATGTTTGCTGTCCGTATTCATTAACTGCGTTGTAGTCAGGTGCATTGGGGTCATAACCCTCTATAATGCTTCCTTCCCCACAGTTGGAGCATTCTCTTGTGTGGCGTGTATCTCCAGCAGCCCATTCCGTCCCTTCTTTTGCAGAAAAAGCAACCTTAATAGCCCATTTGTCAGAGAGTTTTTTGGCAAGTCTTAATCCAAAGTCTGTAAAGGCATTGTTACCACCAACGGCTTGTTGAGTAGTTCCTGATCTATAATATCCACTTATACCTTCATGCTCAAATGGATTCTTACTTTTTATGGACATAATACCTTTATATGCATCCATACCATACAAGGCAGAGGCAGAGCCAGGTAAAAGCTCTATACTTTCAACATCTAATTCATTTAATCCGATAAGATTTCCTACTGCAAAACCAAATACGGGTGCTTGTGTGTTCATGCCATCCACTAATGTTACAAACCCTTCATTGTAAGCCGTTCCAAAGCCACGGGTGTTAACTTGGCTAAAAACCAGTCCCGTTTGATTCATTTGAACGCCTTTAACATTTTGTAGGCCTTCGAAGAAATCTGCAGACGGAGTACGTTGAATTTGTTTCAAACTGTATTTTTCAATAGTTACGGGTGATTCAAAAATACGTTGTGGAACTCTTGAGGCGGTTACAACCACTTCATCAAGGAAGCTACCTTCAATCAACGTGATGCTGAGGTCTTGGTTGTTAGCAGTCACTTCTTCAGTGGCTGATGTAAATCCAACACTGCTTATTTGTACTGTAAAAGGCGGTGCTTGACTTACACTGAGGGTAAATTTACCATCAAAATCCGAAATGGCTCCAGATGAGGTGCCCATTACAATTACGTTGGCGCCAGGAAGTGGCATGCCACTCTCATCATTAACTGTTCCTGTCACGGTGGTTTGTGCGAAAGAAACGACTCCGAATAGCAATGTAAAAATTCTTAAAAAAGT
The DNA here is from genome assembly GCA_002684355.1 of Formosa sp. GTDB lineage: Bacteria > Bacteroidota > Bacteroidia > Flavobacteriales > Flavobacteriaceae > UBA3537. The sequence continues at coordinate 860 of NYVA01000016.1, read as the reverse complement.
TTTCATTAGTTATATTTTTTGGTTTGCTTGTGTTTAGTTTTATATTATATAAAGGAATAAAGATAAGTAAAAAATAATAATTTGTGAATTTTGACCATAATTAAGTGTCAATTTTAAATTATTTGCTACCTAATTCTCTATCAACCCTCTCTTCGTTAATTTCTGTTATTTGTAAGAAAATATTAATAATACTAAAAAAAAATATTTTTGGTTTGATGTATGCCTTAGTACTATATTAACGCTAAGATTTAGTATTAAAATTACTAAATTTTTAAAAAATTGAAAATTATAATCTAGTATCCTGAATAATCATAACCTTACTCTACTGTAATGGGGTTTTCTACTGTGTTCAAAGTTGTAACCCATCGTTATCTTGAAATTTTAATGTTTACTTGTTTTATTTCGATATGTTAAAATTGTTTCGAAAAATTCTTCAAATTTTAATTTTCCTTTTTTTGTGATAGAACAGATTGTTTTTGGGTAATTATTCTCAAATTTCTTTTCAATATTGATATAATCATGTTCTTTTAATTTTTTTAATTGAATACTCAGATTTCCCTGAGTTGATTCCGTAATTTTTTTTAAATAATTAAAGTCACATTCGCTAACACTGATTAATGTGGAAATTATTTTTAACCTTATTGGGTTGAGTAATAATTTATCAATTGACTTATTCATTGACTTTAGAGAAATAAAGACTTATCCCAGGAACTAACATTCCTAATGATACTCCAATTATGTTTACGATAAAAAAATTAATATTGGGATTAAAATTAATATAGACTGTAAATAACATTAATAATATTCCACCAATAACTATAGGTTTAAATTTAATGATTATCCCAGTAGTAATAAGGGTT
>NYVA01000015.1 GCA_002684355.1 Formosa sp. | reverse complement strand
TTGGTTCAGTACCCATATCAATAGTCACAGCTCCGTTCAAAAATACTACTGAATCAAAAATACCAGTTGCGGTAGTACTAAGAGTGAAAGATCCAGTAAAATCTGCATTTATAGGACAGAATTTGATAAGTGTAATAGTGTATTGAGAAAATGCTTCGGAAACCACTAAACTTGGGTCGTTAGAAGTTAAATTCAATACAACAGTTTTTCCTTCTTCTATTGAATTTTCAAAATCAGCTATAATATCAATATTTGATAGAAGATTTCCACTTGCAAGTGTTCCATCTTGACCAGCAGCAAAGGTGTAATCTACACCTAAAACAGCTGTTGATGAATCGTCTACTGAAACTGAGAATGTTGCATCACTGCTAACTAGAGTACTCGCACCAACGGTTGCTGATACAATGTTGCTAGCCCCATTTTCAACGAGTAACGAACCGCTAGCTCCTCTAAAACCGACAGTAATATCTCTGTCTAGGTAAGGATAATCTCCCTGATCTCTCTCACATGAAGTGAATATTGTTAGTGTTAATGCTAACGTTAGTAATTTATATATATTTTTCATATTTAAAGTATTATATTATAGTGGTGTGTAAACAGATACACCATTTTCTCCATATCCTTCACAGTACCAGCTGATAGTAATAACACCATTAGCACCTACTGAATTTTCACCGCCCTCAAGAGGCACCATAGCTCCCCAATTATCTGATTGTCCAGACCATGATATCAAACCACAGTTTTCAGAAATCTCAGCATAGGTCGCAGATGTATTATACGCTCCTTCATATGGTCCTCCCTCAGAGTAAAGTCCGCCTGTGAAGTCTGCGATTGAGTATACACCCTCACCAATTTCAACAATTTCAATATCTTGAGTGTTTGTTTCAAATGTTGGTAAGAAATCATGGTAACCGTAAGTAGTAGTCATGCTATACATTCCAGCAATATCAGAAACACACAGTTGAACTATAAATAAATCAAACTGAGCATTAACCATTACTCCTTCTCCTACTAGGTTTAATACTAAATTTGAACCTTCTGCAGTTGTACCTGCAAATATACCTTGAACATCAATGCTACCAAAATAGCTATTCGCAGGTATAGTTACGGACATATTTCCTAGAGAAAAGTCAACACCTTCTGTAGCAGTAGATGATTCATCTATCTCTAATGTGTAAGTTCTGTCTGAGCTGCTTAAGTCAGTAGCTCCAACTTCAATCATGTATGCATCTGCTGAAGACGTAACGAAGTAACTTCCACTTACGCCACCTGTATAGTATGCTACAGATTCCCCATTGAAATTATTAACATCCACCCCGTGGTCATCTGTATCACTACAAGAAAAAACGAGTGTAAAAGTTAATAAAGAATAAATTATTTTTTTCATAATATTCTAATTTTTATAATTTTAGTTATTATACCCTGGATTTTGTTGAAATTCAGGAAAGACATTGATTTCACTTTGTGGAATAGGCATTTGGAATAAATGACTACCTACAGGTAAATTCAAGAAAGCTGAAGGTACTGGTGTACCAGTGCCATCAAAAAACTCTCCATCCGTGGCAGAGCGAGAAACACCAAGGTTCCAACGCTTGAGGTCAAAAAACCTGTGGCCTTCAGCAAAAAGTTCTAATCTTCTCTCTAGCTGAATTGCAGCAATTAAACTGGCACCTGATTCAGATCCTGGTGCGTAATCACTGTATCGATTTGATCTAAGCGCGTCTAAAGCAGCTAATGCTTGAGGCTCTTGATTTAAGAAATAGTGTGCTTCGGCTTTGTTTAAAGCAACTTCTGCAGCACGAACTAATTTTGGATCAATTACCCCATTCTGCTGACCAGTTTCACCATACATTTTGAATATAGCATTATAAATTTGACCATCTTGATCAGGTAAGTTAGCTATATATGCACTACGTCTAGCATCTGTATTTCCGTATAGGTTATTCAATTCAAATGACAGTACATATTCAGGAACTACTTCACCGCCTGCAGTTGATTGACTCCATTCAACGCCTATATTGACTCCGTCTAGGTTTCTGTCTTGATCAATTTTAAATATGACTCCAGCCTCGGAAGCATCTTTCCAAACTTGTCCAACTTCTGAAAAAGTTGAGATTGGAACAGTCACTTCGTTAGCAGCGTTAATTGCGTTTTGATACTCTCCCATGTAGAGGTAAACTCTACTTAGAAGTGCACTTACAGCTCCTTTATTTAATCTTCCAACTCCGTTGTCAGAATTAATAAGAGCCTTAGCTGCCTCTAACTCATCTTTAATGAATGTATAAGATTCTGAAACGCTAGGTCTTAACTCTCTAACATTAGGATCAGTCCCAGTTATTACTGGAAGCCCTAAGCTTGAATCTGCTCCATTCTGAGTAGGAATCTTGCTGTAAACGCGAACCATATCAAAAAGTGCTAAAGCTCTAGCTGCTCGCGCTTCTCCAATAAAATTATTTTTTTCAGTACCATCCTCAATGTTATTAATGTTAGCTAAAATTAAATTAGCCCTGTTAGTAACAATGTATGGAGAGTATAGCATTCCCCAAGCTAAGTTTGGAGAGTGTCTCCACTCGTGGAATGATTGATTAGATCTACGACCTCTCTGTGCAAGTATTACGTTATCAGACATAATGTCTGGAAGGCTAAGTAGACTTCCACCGTAATATGAACCGCCTAAAAAGGCAGAATAAATTCCTCTAGTAGCGAATTCCATTTCACTAGAATTCGTGTAATATGAACTAGGGGATAGTGAATCATTTGGTAACTGAACTAATTCGTCGTCACAAGACTGAACTAGTAGTAAACCAAATACTAATAATAATGTTTTAAATATATTTTTCATGTCTTATTGATTTAAAATTTAACGTCAATTCCAACTGAAAACGATTTCAGTGTAGGGTAGCTATATAAATTGTAGTTACCAAAACCAACACTGTTTCCAGTTTCTCCACTACCAATACCGACTTCTGGATCTCCATTAAAATGTGGAGCATAAGTCCAAAGGTTTTGTGCTGCAAGGAATACTCTAAGACTTGTAAGTCCTAAGGTGTTGATGTCGTTAACTGGCACATTGTAACCAAGTGTTAGATTTCTCAGTCTTACAAAGTCACCTTTTTGTAACCATCTGTCGGAGTTTTGTTGTGCTTCATTTCCATACAGTGGACTTGGTAGTACATTTGTGTCACCAGGATTTCTCCAATAGTTGAAAGCATCAACTCTTTGGTTATCTTGCACATTGACTCCATCACTAACCATGTTTGATTCCATGTAATTAAGGATGTAGTTGCCAGACTTGAAATAAAAATCAGTAGCTAGATCAAATCCTTTGTAATTAACATATAAATTGAGACCTCCGTCAAAATCTGCTAATGGNGATTTACCACTCATTAATACGTTCGCATCTGAGTCATACACGTTTGTAACGTTNCCATCNGAGTCATAGAANAATGGCTCACCANTTGNAGGGTTAACNCCAGCCCACTTTGGTAAGAAGAAAGTNTTAATTTCTTCACCTACTCGGATTACGTTGTTACCTCNTATGATATCATCACCATTAGGATTNTTCGATGANGGTACAAGTTTAGTTACTTCNTTGTCAACAAAAGCAATATTTCCACCAATNGTTAATTGGAGATCTTCAGTTGCTATTGCATCCCAACTTAGTTCAANTTCCAATCCTTTATTAACCATTTCACCAATGTTAGCAAATATGCTTCCATCTGGTTCTCCACCTTGAGAAGGTAGAGGTGAATTTAATAAAAGGTTAGATGTTGTTCTTTCGTAGTAATCTACTACACCTCTAAGTTTACGATTAAACATTCTAAATTCAAGACCAATGTCAAATATGAAGTTTTCTTCAAAACCTAAATCTTGATTTCCATTATCAGTAGGAATTGCTGTAGAGGCACCATTTAAACTACCAAAGCCTAAAGTTGCAAGTGAAGCATAAGATCCGATACCATTACTGTTTCCTGAAGTACCTGCAGAAGCACGTAATTTGAGATCATTCACTAATTCAAAATCCCACCAATCTTCTTTGGCCATATTCCAAGCAGCACTTGCTGATGTGAACGTCCCGGATCTGTTGTTTGAACCGAAAACAGANGATGAATCTCTTCTTGCAGATGCAGTAACGAAAAATCTACCGTCATATCCATAGTCAATAAACGCACCATANGAAAGAATAGTATTCTCAAANAATGACGTTGAAGCTGCATCTGGAAGAGCGGCAACAGACTGAACAGANAAGTCTGGGTTAGANAATCCAATACTNCTCAAGGAGTAAGACCTNGAAGTNTTTTTGTTAAATTCAAAAAGTCCAGTTACAGTNAAGTCATGTTTTTCATTTATGACCGTATTGTAAGATAATAAGTTNGTTATAACATAACTAAGAAACATAGANCCGTTNTCTGTTTTTGAACCAGGATTATCAGCATCACCGACATANCCATCGAGAACAGAACCAGGNTNGNTAAAATACTCTCTTCTAGATCTTANATTAGTNGCACCAANTTTNAATGTATTAGTNAGCCCATCAGAAATTGTTGCTTTNGCNGTAACNCCTCCTANNATNGTNGTAGANNATTCATCNTCNGGGTTATTNACCAATGCTTCTGANATGGAAAATCCATTTCCTGTTAAATTCCAAAGAGGCTGACCAAACTCATCGTAAAGAATATTGTTGTCATCATCAACTTGGTATTTAGTTTCGTATGGATTATAATCATACATAGCTCGGAACGGATTTTGAACATTATTTCGATCACGTGGCTCATCAGAAGTTGTACTTGTAACACTAAAATTTGTACTAACTTCTAGCCAGTCTTTTGCTTTATAAGATACATTTAATCTAGCGTTCATACGCTCAAAACCGTTAAGATCTTTAATAATTCCTGTATTTCGATCGTGTCCTATACTCAAAAAATAAGATAAATCTTGTGAGCCACCAGCAATTGAAAGTGAATTAGATTCAATTGTGGCATCTCTTAGGAGCGTATCAAACCAATCGGTTTCTCTGCCAATTAATCTGTCGTAGCCAGCCTGGTCAGATATTTGAGCACCTGGAGTGCCTGCGGCATTACCAACTCCTAGTGAAGCAAGTTCACGTTCATACTGAATCTTCTGTGTGGCATTCATCATTTTGAAATTGTTTTGAATCATAGATCCAAAGCCCATNCGAGAAGATAAAGTTACGGTNGCACCTTTATTTTTAACACCCGCTTTAGTTGTGATTAAAACCACACCATTTGCAGCACGAGCTCCATATAACGAAGACGTTGCAGCATCTTTTAAAACCGAGATACTTTCAATATCAATAGGATTGACAGAATTAAGATTCGGAGCAATTAAACCGTCTATAATGTATAAGGGAGCACTTGATGCATTAATAGACCCGATACCACGAATACGAACGAATGCTGTTTGCCCAGGCTTACCATTTCCAGCAACAACCTGAACTCCTGGCGCAACACCTTGAAGCATATTATCCACTGAAGTTGATGGGGATAATTTNGCAAGGTCCTCTCCGGATATCACTGATACAGCGGATGTCAATTCGTCCCGTTTCTTGGAACCAAATGCTACTACAACCACTTCATCAAGTGAAGTGTCAGCAACCATTTGTATTTGAAATGACGAAGAGTCTCCAACGGTTATACTCTGAGTAGTGAATCCTACATAACTTATTAGAAGAGTATCTTCTGAAGAAGCTTGAATTTTAAATTTACCATCAAAATCTGTCGTCACTCCAGTAGATGTACCATCAATAATCACAGTAGCNCCTGCAAGTGGTAAACCAGAATCGTCAGAAACAGTTCCTGAAACATTTTTGTTTTGTGCAAAAGAAATTTGCACCACCAACGCNAACATTAGCGTTAGTATTACACTAAACTTTGTTTTCATTTTTGTTAAATATTTGAATTAGTCATGACAAATGTGATGATAAAAACTTAAATAACCAACTTTTGTTTATTAAAAAATTAGAATATTAAAACATTTAACAAATCCTGAGTTATTTACAAGCAATTTTTATGATTTAAATTTTTTATTTAAAAGNACTTGTAAAACTCAAATGCAACTTAGATTCTGAGAGATCGAATGGAATATTTTTTGTTTTACCATTGGCATAAGTAAGTCGTAACACCCCCCCGTTAGTTTTCAATCCAAAGCCAAAACCAAATCCATAAATTTGGTAGTTTATATTATCAGAATCTTGAAAATACCCGGCATCTATCACAGAGTGTATAAAAAGTCNGGGTGAAAATCGGTAGCGGTACTCGCTGCACAACACCCCCAAGCGAGTGGCAAACAAACTGTTTTCACGAAAACCACGAACAGAAGTGATGCCTCCAAACCGCAACAACTCATTTAATAGATATTGATCAGATTTCAGTTCCTCCAAATGTATTNTTAAGAAAATGCTGTTTTTTGGGTTTAAATTAAAAGTTTGAAACCCTTTTAGACGTATTTGTCTTTGCTTTAGTTCTGTAGCGGCACTCCTTTTACCAAAAGCGACTGATATCTCAAATTGCCTTTGCACTGGAAAAAGCAGATCTGATTGCTGATGCTTTGTGTAATTGTAATTTATTTCATAAAACTGACTGTTAAAATCTTCTACAAAAAGATTGGATGTGGAAGTAATGGTATTGGATTGTTGTAGACGGACCCCCAGACCAAGTTGTTGGTTTTCGTTAAGCTGGTAAAAGAGTTTAACCGCCTGTTGGGCCGTTGTGAAGGTGCTGTCTTTTTTGAATATATTCAGATTTAAAGTACTACCCAAAGGGGTTCCAAACAAATAGGGAAGCTGAAAATTAATATCGAGTGTTTTTTGATCAATTTCATCACTTTTGTAGTTTAGGTTAAGTGATTCGCCAAAGTTTAAATTATTGATGAGTTTCAAGTCTAAATAGCCATCAAATTCAATCTTACCAGTGGTTTCGTCGGAGCCAAACCCTAAAAATCCATCAAAACGGTTGCTATTGATTTTTTCTAAGTATAAATAAACAGTAGTACTATCTTTGGTAAACAACACCTCAGCGGGACGTTTTTGTTGTGCAAAGGGCATCTGATTTAGAAGCTTCATTTGAGATTGAATNCGCTCTAATTTAAAGGGTTTTTGAGTTTTAATTTGCAAAAAATATTTAATATATGAAGTCGGGAACTTGTCATAGCCCAAGACTTTGATGTTTTGCAGCGTTCTTTTTGCACCCTTGTTTAAAACAAGATCGGCCTTGATTTTGATTTCGTCTTCTGGTTGAATGTTTTGAAGTTGAAGCGTTGCAAAAGTGTAACTTTCATTGGACAATGCTATAGAGATTTGATCTAAAGTATTTTCCAGAGCGGATATGGGGACCTCCACATAAAATTGATTAGAATCGAGGTCTTTTTCAATAGTGTAACCCAAGGGATTAAACAATCTGGAATGCCCAAAAATTAAAATGGATTTATAGGCGTGTCCCAATTCAAATTCTGCAGTGTATTNTAATTTTTCATTTTTTAAACCCAAAAANTTTAAGCTGATGTATCCTTTGTTGTAAAGTTGTTTTTGAATGTGCTTAATTTCGGTTTGAAGTACTGCAACATTTTCAAAAATGACTGCTGCAGACAAACTTTCTAAAACTTCTTGTTCCGCTGGAGAATGGCCTTTTAGTTTTAATGAAATCCCCTGTGCATTTATTTGCCAGACGCTGCCCAAAAATAANAGGCATTTTAGGATGAATAAGTGTTTTGAAGTCAATCGAAAATGTTTGATGTAAAACTAACGCAAAAAAGAGTGAAAATATANAAGAAGAAAAAAAAATCAAAAATATTTTAAAAAACCCTGGGTAGTATTTGAATAATACATTTTAATCATTACCTTTGCACGCCTCTAAGAAGAGGAAAGTAAAGTTATTACATTATAATATATGCCAACAATATCACAATTAGTAAGAAAAGGAAGAGTCAAGCTAACTAAGAAGAGCAAATCGGCTGCTTTGGATTCCTGCCCACAACGACGTGGTGTGTGTACGCGTGTNTATACAACAACGCCAAAAAAACCAAACTCTGCAATGCGTAAAGTTGCTAGGGTAAGGTTGACTAATGGTAATGAAGTAAACGCTNACATCCCCGGAGAAGGNCATAACCTCCAAGAGCACTCGATAGTATTGGTTAGAGGCGGAAGGGTTAAAGATTTACCAGGTGTTAGATATCACATTGTTCGCGGCGCACTTGACACAGCAGGTGTTGAGGGTCGCACTCAGCGTCGTTCTAAATATGGTGCTAAACGCCCCAAAAAGTAATTTAAAACACATTAAAGAGAAGACATGAGAAAAAGACAGGCAAAAAAACGACCTATTTTACCAGATCCTAAATTTAACGATCAGCTTGTGACACGTTTTGTGAACATGATGATGTGGGATGGTAAAAAATCTGTTGCTTTTAAAATATTTTATGATGCCATAGCCATTGTAGAAGAAAAAAATACGGACGAAGAAAAAACAGCTTTGCAGTTGTGGAAAGACGCTTTGTCAAATGTGATGCCGCACGTTGAAGTTCGCAGTCGTCGCGTTGGAGGGGCTACCTTCCAAATCCCAATGCAGATTCGTGCCGATCGTAAAATTTCTACGGCCATGAAATGGTTGATCAGTTTTGCAAGAAAGCGCAATGAAAAATCAATGGCCCTCAAGCTTGCATCTGAAATTTTAGCAGCTTCCAAAGAAGAAGGTGCTGCAGTGAAAAAACGTGTGGATACACACAAAATGGCTGAAGCAAACAAAGCATTCTCACACTTTAGATTCTAATCAGAAATGGCAAGAGATTTAAAATATACAAGAAACATTGGAATTGCTGCGCACATTGACGCAGGAAAAACCACCACCACTGAGCGCATTCTTTATTACACAGGNGTTTCTCACAAAATTGGAGAAGTTCACGATGGTGCTGCAACCATGGATTGGATGGAGCAAGAACAAGAACGCGGTATCACCATTACTTCTGCTGCTACGACTTGTACATGGAATTTTCCAACAGAAAATGGTCAATCTATCAATGAAACAGAGGGATATCACTTTAATATCATCGACACCCCTGGCCACGTAGACTTTACTGTAGAAGTAAACCGTTCTTTGAGAGTGTTAGACGGTCTTGTATTCCTTTTCAGTGCCGTAGATGGTGTGGAACCACAATCTGAAACAAATTGGAGACTTGCGGACAACTATAAAGTACCCCGTATTGGATTTGTTAACAAAATGGACCGCCAGGGTTCAAACTTTCTTGGTGTATGTCAACAAGTTAAAGACATGCTAAAATCTAACGCTGTCCCTATTGTCCTAAATATCGGAGACGAAGCGGACTTTAAAGGTGTTATTGATTTGGTTAAAAACCGTGCTATAATATGGCATGATGAAAGCCAGGGTTCTACTTTCGACGTGATCGAAATCCCTGAGGACATGAAAGAAGAAGCGAAAAAGTACCGTGCACTCCTTATAGAGGAAGTCGCTACTTATGACGAAAATCTTCTTGAAAAATTTATGGAAGATGAAGATTCTATTACAGAAGACGAAGTGCATGCTGCNCTGCGTGCTGCNGTTATGGATATGGCCATCATTCCAATGGTATGTGGATCTGCATTTAAAAACAAAGGGGTTCAATTCCTTTTAGATGCTGTGTGTCGCTACTTGCCATCACCAACAGATAAAGAAGGTATTACAGGGATGAATCCTGACACTGAGCAAGAAGAAATTCGCAAGCCAGATGTCAAAGAGCCTTTTGCTGCCTTGGCTTTTAAAATTGCAACAGACCCTTTTGTAGGACGTTTGGCATTTTTTAGAGCCTATTCAGGACGTTTGGATGCAGGTTCTTATATTTTAAATAACCGATCTGGAAAAAAAGAGCGTATATCTCGTATCTATCAGATGCACTCCAACAAACAAAATGCCATNGATTTNATCGANGCTGGAGACATTGGAGCTGCTGTTGGATTTAAAGACATCAAAACAGGGGATACCATGACNGATGAAAAACATCCAATTGTATTGGAATCCATGGATTTCCCAGATCCTGTAATCGGTATCGCTGTTGAGCCCAAAACCAAAGCCGATGTCGATAAATTAGGGATGTCATTAGCAAAACTTGCAGAAGAAGATCCAACGTTTACTGTTCGTACCGATGAAGCTTCAGGCCAGACCATTATTTCTGGAATGGGGGAGCTGCATTTGGACATTATTGTTGACCGTTTACGACGAGAATTTAAAGTGGAGGTTAACCAAGGACAACCACAAGTAGAATATAAAGAAGCCATAACGCAACGTGCTGAACACAGAGAAGTTTATAAAAAACAATCTGGTGGACGTGGTAAGTTTGCGGATATTGTCTTTGCGCTGGAGCCAGCTGAAGAGGGTAAAGTAGGCTTGGACTTTGTTTCTGAAATAAAAGGTGGAAATGTACCAAAAGAATTTATTCCTTCTGTTGAAAAAGGATTTAGAATGGCCATGCAGAATGGACCGCTAGCCGGTTACGAAGTAGACGCCATGAAAGTCACATTAAAAGATGGTTCTTACCACGACGTGGATTCAGATCAACTGTCTTTTGAGCTTGCCGCCAAGCTTGGATTTAAAAATTCAGCGAAAGCAGCCAAAGCCGTTATCATGGAGCCCATTATGAAACTTGAGGTCATCACACCTGAAGAAAACATGGGGGATATCGTTGGAGACCTGAACCGCCGTCGAGGTCAAGTTAGTGACATGGGCGACAGAGCCGGTGCCAAAACAGTTAAAGCTACTGTACCACTTTCAGAAATGTTTGGTTATGTAACGACGTTAAGAACATTATCTTCTGGTCGTGCTACCTCCACGATGGAATTTTCACACTATGCGGAAACGCCGTCTAACATCTCTGAAGAAGTTATAAAAGAAGCTAAAGGAATCCAAGCTTAAAAGAATTAGAATATGAGTCAAAAAATTAGAATAAAATTAAAGTCTTACGATCACAATTTAGTAGATAAGTCTGCTGATAAAATCGTAAAAACCGTTAAAAGTACGGGCGCTGTTGTCACCGGACCAATTCCATTGCCAACGCACAAAAAATTATTTACTGTACTGCGTTCTCCACACGTTAATAAAAAAGCGCGAGAACAATTTCAGTTAAGCTCCTATAAACGACTATTGGATATTTATAGTTCTTCTTCAAAAACCATTGATGCTTTGATGAAACTAGAATTGCCAAGCGGGGTTGAAGTAGAAATTAAAGTATAACAAATTACTGAACTCGATTCAGTCAACATGTCCCGAGCTGCGAGCAACGGAAAAGCGGAAAAATACAGTTCAGGGGTTGAGATGTATTTTGACCCTTAATTTTTGAATAAAAAGTAAAATAATAAGTAAACAAATAAATTAATAATTATGTCTGGGTTAATAGGAAAAAAAATCGGAATGACCAGCATCTTTGATGAGAACGGCAAAAACGTGCCTTGTACTGTCATTCAAGCAGGACCATGCGTTGTTACCCAAGTCAGAACTGAAGAAAAGGATGGTTATGAAGCCGTTCAATTAGGTTTCGATGACAAGACAGAAAAAAGTGCTATTAAAGCCGAAATGGGTCATGCCAAGAAAGCCGGTACTTCTGTCAAGAAAAAAGTCGTTGAGTTCCAAGGTTTTGATGAGGAGTACAAATTAGGTGATACAATCACTGTAGCGCACTTTGAAGAAGGTGAGTTTGTGGACGTCACAGGAACTAGTAAAGGTAAAGGATTTCAAGGTGTTGTTAAACGCCATGGATTTGCTGGTGTGGGTCAAGCGACCCACGGTCAGCACAACCGTCTAAGAGCTCCAGGCTCCATTGGAGCAGCGTCTTATCCTGCACGCGTATTTAAAGGCATGCGAATGGCTGGGCGCATGGGAACGGATACCGTTAAAGTTCAAAATTTAAGAGTTTTAAAAGTAGTAGAAGACCAAAACTTACTCGTTGTAAAAGGGTGTGTTCCTGGTCATAAAAACGCTTACATAAAGATTGAGAAATAATGAAAGTAGCAGTTTTAAACATTAATGGAAAAAACACAGGTAGAAAGGCAGACCTTTCTAACAAGGTGTTTGCTATTGAACCTAACAACCACGCCGTCTATTTAGATGTAAAGCAGTACTTGGCCAATCAGCGCCAAGGAACGCACAAGGCTAAGGAACGTGCCGAGATAGTAGGAAGCACACGAAAAATTAAGAAACAAAAGGGTACGGGTACTGCCAGAGCTGGTAGCATCAAGTCCGGGGTTTTTAAAGGTGGTGGACGTATTTTTGGTCCAAGACCTAGAAACTATGGTTTCAAACTCAATAAAAACGTGAAGCGTTTGGCCAGAAAATCGGCTTTGACAATCAAGGCTCAAGAGAAGGCCATTGTTGTTTTGGAAGACTTCGATTTTGAGGCACCAAAAACGAAGAATTTTACAGATGTTTTAAAGGCGCTTAAGCTGGAAACCAAAAAGTCTTTGTTTGTCTTGGGTACGCCAAATAATAATGTATATTTGTCGTCGCGCAATTTGAAAGGTTCTGAGGTTTTAACAAGCTCAGAATTAAGCACTTATAAAATTTTAAATGCCAATCAAGTCATTCTTTTAGAAAGTGCTATTGAAGGAATTGAATCGAATTTAAGTAAATAAGAACACCATGAGTATCTTAATTAAACCCATCATCACAGAAAAAGCAACCCTCGACAGTGAGTTGAGAAATTGCTTTAGTTTCTTAGTGAATACGAAGGCAAACAAGGTAGAAATCAAAAAAGCAGTTGAAACTGCTTATGGTGTTTCTGTTGATAAAGTTCGAACAATAAATGTCCGTCCAGACCGAAAAACCAAATACACAAAAACGGGGCTTCAACATGGTAAAACAAATGCCACTAAAAAGGCAATTGTACAACTGGCGGAAGGTGAAACAATTGATTTATACGCTAATATATAATTAGACATGTCAGTAAGAAAATTAAAACCGATCACACCGGGTCAGCGATTTAGAGTAGTTAATGGATTTGACGCCATTACTGCTGACAAGCCGGAAAAAAGCCTTTTGGCTCCGAAAAAACGTTCAGGTGGTAGAAATAGTCAAGGAAAAATGACCATGCGCTACAAAGGTGGTGGTCACAAAAAAAGATACCGTATCATAGATTTTAAACGCAACAAAACTGGAATTCCAGGCGAAGTAATGTCTATTGAATACGATCCAAACAGAACGGCATTTATTGCCCTTCTTAACTACCAAGATGGTGAAAAGCGCTATATCATTGCACAAAATGGATTGCAAGTAGGTCAAAAACTATTGTCCGGTAATGAAGGTATTGCTCCAGAAGTAGGGAATGCGATGCCATTGAGCCAAATTCCTTTGGGAACCATCATCTCTTGTATTGAATTGCGTCCAGGGCAAGGTGCTGTAATCGCTCGAAGTGCTGGTTCATTTGCACAACTTATGGCAAGAGATGGTAAATTTGCTTCAGTTAAAATGCCCTCAGGCGAAACGCGTTTGTTGTTATTAGACTGTTATGCAACCATTGGAGTTGTTTCCAATTCAGACCATCAGTTACAAGTTTCTGGTAAAGCCGGTCGTAGCCGTTGGTTGGGCCGACGTCCAAGAACCAGACCTGTTGTGATGAATCCAGTTGATCACCCTATGGGTGGTGGTGAAGGGAAGTCCTCTGGAGGGCACCCTCGTTCAAGAAATGGCATACCAGCCAAAGGCTACAGAACACGTTCTAAGACCAAGGCAAGTAATAAATATATTGTAGAACGTAGAAAGAAATAATATAAGACATGGCAAGATCATTAAAAAAAGGACCTTACGTTCATTATAAATTAGAAAAGAAAGTTGCTGCAAACGTGGAAGCTAACAAAAAAACGGTCATCAAAACCTGGTCAAGAGCCAGTATGATTACCCCTGATTTTGTAGGCCAAACTATCGCAGTTTATAACGGCCGCCAATTTGTACCTGTTTATGTAACAGAGAACATGGTAGGTCATAAGTTAGGAGAATTTTCACCAACACGTTCTTTTAGAGGGCATGTTGGCGCAAAAAATAAAGGTAAAAAATAAGCGCTATGGGAAGTCGTAAAAAACAAATGGCAGAAACGATTAAAGCCAACAAAAAGCAAGTTGCTTTTGCAAAGCTTAACAATTGTCCTACATCGCCTAGAAAAATGCGTTTGGTAGCAGATTTAGTCCGTGGTGAAAAAGTTGAAAAAGCATTAAACATCTTAAGATTCAGTCAAAAAGAAGCTTCAAGACGTTTGGAAAAGCTTGTGCTTTCAGCCGTTGCCAATTGGCAAGCCAAAAATGAAGAAGCCGATATAGAAGCAGCGGATTTATTTATTAAAGAAATCACAGTCGACAGTGGCACCATGCTTAAGAGATTGAGACCCGCTCCACAGGGTCGTGCACACCGAATTAGAAAACGTTCCAACCATGTAACTGTTGTGCTTGGAGCTAAAAATAACACAGAAAGTAAGTAATACATGGGACAAAAGACAAATCCAATAGGAAATCGCTTAGGAATCATCAGAGGATGGGAATCCAACTGGTATGGAGGCAACGATTATGGAGATAAACTTGCTGAAGATGATAAAATCAGAAAGTACATTTTTGTTCGTCTTGTCAAAGCGAGTGTTTCCAGAGTTA
This sequence comes from Formosa sp., assembly GCA_002684355.1. Lineage (GTDB taxonomy): Bacteria > Bacteroidota > Bacteroidia > Flavobacteriales > Flavobacteriaceae > UBA3537. Next base: position 39,970 of record NYVA01000015.1, on the reverse strand, counting down.
TTATTGAGAGAACTTTAAAACTTGTAACGATTACCATTACTACTGCCCGTCCTGGGATCATCATTGGTAAGGGAGGTCAAGAAGTGGACAAGCTCAAAGAAGAACTTAGAAAATTAACGGGTAAAGATATTCAATTGAACATCATTGAGATCAAACGTCCAGAGCTTGATGCACATTTGGTGGCAGCAAGTATTGCGCGACAGATAGAAAACCGTATTTCTTACAAACGTGCCATTAAAATGGGTATTGCCGCTACCATGCGAATGAATGCCGAGGGTATCAAAATCCAAATCAGTGGCCGTTTAAATGGTGCTGAAATGGCAAGAAATGAACACTATAAAGAAGGAAGAATTCCATTGTCTACATTTAGAGCCGACATTGATTATGCACTTGTTGAGGCCCACACCACATACGGTCGTTTGGGAATCAAAGTTTGGATCATGAAAGGCGAAGTGTATGGAAAACGCGAATTATCTCCATTGGTTGGCTTGTCCAAAAAAGGAGATCGTGGTGGACGCTCTAACCCAAAAAATAGACGTAGAAAGTAATTTTTTAAAGCATAGAAAATGTTACAACCTAAAAAAACAAAATACCGCAAAGTCCAGAAAGGGCGTATGAAAGGCAACTCCGGAAGAGGACACCGTCTTTCAAGTGGAATGTTTGGTATCAAATCATTAGACTCTAACTTTTTGACATCTCGTCAAATAGAGGCTGCTCGTATTGCTGCAACGCGGTATATGAAAAGAGAAGGACAACTTTGGATTAAAATATTTCCAGATAAACCCATCACCAAAAAACCATTGGAAGTTCGAATGGGTAAAGGAAAAGGTGCTGTGGAGTACTGGGCTGCTGTTGTAAAACCAGGCCGCATTGTTTTTGAAGTTGGTGGGGTACCTATTGAAGTTGCCAAAGAAGCTTTACGCTTGGCTGCTCAAAAATTACCGGTGAAAACAAAATTTGTAATTGCCAGAGATTACGAGGCTTAATGAAATGATATTATGAAACAATCAGAAATTAAAGAATTATCGACGGCTGAGTTGCAAGAGAAACTTAGTGATACAAAAAAAGCGTATTCAGATTTAAAAATGACACACGCGATATCACCCTTAGAAAACCCAATCCAATTGCGCGTTGTAAGACGCAGTGTTGCGAGATTGGCTACAGAATTAACAAAAAGAGACGACCAATAATTGTATTTGCTTAATAGATGGAAAAAAGAAATTTAAGAAAAGAGCGTATCGGGATCGTTACAAGTAACAAAATGATGAAGTCCATTGTGGTTTCTGAAGTGAAAAAAGTAAAACACCCTATGTACGGAAAGTTCGTACTTAAGACAAAAAAGTACGTAGCACACGACGAACAAAACGACTGCAACGAAGGCGACACTGTAAGGATTATGGAAACAAGACCCTTGAGTAGATCTAAATGTTGGAGATTAGTAGAAATTATTGAAAGAGCGAAGTAATTATGGTACAGCAAGAATCAAGATTAAAAGTAGCTGACAACACTGGAGCAAAGGAGGTATTAACCATCCGTGTTTTAGGTGGAACCAAGCGCAGATACGCCTCACTTGGCGATAAAATTGTGGTTTCCGTCAAAGATGCTACTCCAAACGGGACCATAAAAAAAGGTGCGGTTTCAACAGCTGTTGTTGTGAGAACCGTAAAAGAAGTAAGACGCCCTGATGGCTCTTACATTCGTTTCGATGACAATGCTTGTGTTCTTTTAGATGCTGGTGGAGAAATGCGCGGCACCCGTGTATTTGGCCCTGTTGCTAGAGAACTGAGAGATAAAAAATTCATGAAAATTGTATCATTAGCACCTGAAGTGCTTTAAACACAAAACAAACATGGGAAAGCTAAAGATTAAAACAGGAGATGCAGTACGGGTAATTGCTGGCGACCATAAAGGGTCGGAAGGCAAGGTGCTAACGGTCTTCATTGAAAAAAATAAAGCCATTGTTGAGGGGATTAATATGATTAAAAAACATATGAAACCCAATGCACAAAGTCCTCAAGGTGGTATTGTAGAAAAGGAAGCAGCGATTCAAATCTCTAATCTCTCTCTCTTAAACTCTAAGGGTGAAGCCACACGTGTGGGTTATAGAATGGAAGATGGGAAGAAAGTTCGCTTTGCCAAAAAATCTAACGAAGTAATTTAAGAGTTATGACGTATACACCAAGATTAAAACAAGAATATAAAGACAAGGTAGTGTCTGCGCTTACGGAAGAGTTTGGTTACAAAAATGTAATGCAAGTTCCCAAGCTTAAGAAAATTGTAATTTCTAAAGGAGTCGGTGCTGCTGTTGCCGATAAAAAACTCATTGACCATGCGGTTGAAGAAATTACAACCATTTCAGGACAAAAAGCTGTCGCGACTATATCCAAGAAAGATGTCGCCTCTTTTAAATTAAGAAAAGGCATGCCAATTGGAGTTAAAGTAACCTTACGTGGGGAGCGTATGTATGAATTTTTAGACCGATTGGTCACATCGGCATTGCCACGAGTAAGAGATTTTGGAGGCATCAAAGCCAATGGGTTTGATGGTCGTGGAAACTATAACTTGGGAATTACAGAACAAATTATATTTCCAGAGATCAATATCGATAAGGTGAATAAAATTTCGGGAATGGATGTTTCATTTGTAACCACTGCTGAAACAGACAAAGAAGCAAAATCATTACTAACAGAACTAGGAATTCCATTTAAAAAGAATTAACAATGGCAAAAGAATCAATGAAAGCCCGTGAGGTAAAACGTGCAAAAACAGTCGCTAAATATGCCGAAAAGCGCAAAGCTTTAAAAGAAGCAGGTGATTTTGAAGGGCTTCAAAAGTTACCAAAAAATGCGTCTCCAGTTCGCATGCACAACAGGTGCAAACTAACGGGGCGTCCAAAAGGTTACATGCGACATTTTGGAATTTCAAGAGTCATGTTTAGAGAAATGGCAAACAAAGGATTGATTCCAGGGGTTAGAAAAGCCAGCTGGTAAAAAAATAAGAATTATAAATGGGTTTAAGGTTCTAGCAATAGAAAACCAAGACTAAAAATTAATAACTATGAATACAGATCCAATAGCGGATTATTTGACAAGAATTAGAAACGCAGTGCGTGCCAACCACAGGGTGGTTGAAATCCCCGCCTCTAATTTAAAAAAGGAAATGACTAAAATATTGTTCGATCAGGGCTATATTTTAAGTTACAAGTTTGACGATTCTACGAGTCAGGGTATTATTAAGATTGCACTTAAATACACCAAGGATACCAAAGAATCAGTCATCAAGAAAATTCAAAGAATCAGTAAGCCTGGTTTGCGTAAATATGCAAGTTCTAGTGAGCTGCCTCGAATCCTTAATGGTCTTGGAATCGCCATTGTTTCTACTTCCCACGGAGTGATGACAGCGAAACAAGCCCAACGCGAAAATGTAGGTGGTGAGGTTATATGTTACGTTTATTAAATTTAAAGAATTAAGAAATGTCTAGAATAGGAAATAATCCAATTACAATTCCAGAAGGTGTCACAGTAGACATCACAGAGAGTGTAATTACTGTAAAAGGAAAGCTTGGGGAGTTGACCCAGGAATATTCTGCAGTTAGCTTTAAAGTTGAAGAAAATATTATAACGTTAGAACGTTCTTCTGAACATAAAGACCACAGAGCTAAGCACGGACTCTACAGAGCTTTGCTCAGTAACATGATCCAAGGGGTAACTAAAGGTTGGACCAAAGAATTGGAACTTGTTGGGGTTGGTTACAGAGCAAATAATCAAGGAAATAAACTTGATTTGGCTTTAGGATTTTCACATAATATTGTACTTAATATTGCGCCTGAGGTCAAAGTAGAAACCGTCAGTGAAAAAGGACAAAACCCAATTATTAAACTCACTTCTTTTGACAAGCAACTTGTAGGTCAAGTCGCTGCCAAAATCCGAGGATTTAGAAAACCAGAACCTTACAAAGGGAAAGGTATCAAATTTGTCGGTGAGCAAATAAGAAGAAAAGCAGGTAAATCAGCATAATAACAAAGCTTATGGCACTTACAAAAACACAAAGAAGACAACGCATTAAAAACAGAATCAGAAAAACAGTTTCTGGAACTGATGCTCAGCCTCGATTGGCTGTATACAGAAGCAATAAAGAAATTTATGCCCAGTTGGTCAATGATGTAATAGGGGTTACCATTGCAGCAGCGTCCTCAAGAGATAAGGATCTAAGTTCCGAAAAAGGAACCAAAACCGAAATCGCTAATTTGGTAGGAAAGTCAGTTGCTGAAAAAGCTATCAAAGCGGGTGTCTCTGGAGTATCATTTGACAGAGGCGGTTATTTATATCACGGAAGAGTAAAATCATTAGCAGAAGGCGCAAGAGAAGCCGGACTTAAATTTTAAGAATATGTATCAAAAATACAAAAGCGCAGAACTCGTAAAACCAAGTGGTTTGGAATTAAAAGACCGATTGGTAGGGGTGCAAAGAGTCACTAAAGTAACAAAAGGAGGGCGTGCCTTCGGATTTTCAGCCATTGTTGTAGTTGGAAATGAGGCAGGTGTTGTAGGCCATGGATTGGGAAAATCTAAGGATGTAGCCAGTGCAATTGCCAAAGCTGTCGAAGATGCTAAGAAAAATTTGGTGCGAATCCCTATTCTGAAAGGGACACTGCCACACGAACAAAAAGGTAAGTACGGCGGTGCGCGTGTTAATTTGATTCCTGCTGCCCCTGGTACAGGGGTGATTGCAGGCGGTGCAGTTCGTATTGTATTGGAAGCTGTGGGTATACATGATGTCCTTTCAAAATCACAAGGCTCTTCAAATCCACACAACGTAGTAAAGGCAACTTTTGATGCATTATTGCAGTTAAGAGATGCAAAGAAAATTGCCCATGAGCGTGGGATTTCGCTTGAAAAAGTATTTAACGGATAATTTTAAGAAGCCATGGCGAAGATAAAAGTAACAAAGCAAAAAAGTGCGATCAATAGAACAAAGAGACAAAAGCTTACATTAGAAGCCTTGGGTCTCAAAAAAATTGGTCAAACTGTAGAGCATGAAGCCACCCCAAACATAATGGGAATGGTAAAAAAAGTAAAACATTTAGTTTCTGTTGAAGAAGCCTAAAAAATACAATTGAAAAATGAATTTAAGTAATTTAAAACCCGCAAAAGGTTCCGTTCAAAGCCCAGGAAAACGCGTCGGAAGAGGCCAAGGCTCTGGTAAAGGAGGGACTGCTACTCGTGGTCACAAGGGAGCGAAGTCGCGTTCTGGATACTCAAGAAAAATTGGATTTGAAGGGGGTCAAATGCCACTTCAAAGAAGGGTCCCAAAATTTGGTTTCAATAACATCAATCGAAAAGAGTATCAAGGGATCAACCTTGACACCATTCAAATGTTAGTGGACAACAAAAAAATTAAGTCGACCTTAGATTTTAATAACATTGTAGAGTTGCGATTGGCTCGAAAAAATGAATTGGTTAAAATTCTAGGACGCGGTGAATTAAAAACAAAGCTAAAGGTTTCCGCACACAAATTTACTGCTACTGCGAAAGCAGCGATTGAGGCAGCAGGCGGTGAGGCGATAACGCTTTAAATATTTGAGAATGAAATTTATAGAGACTTTAAAAAACGTTTGGAAAATCACAGAACTCAAGGACAGAATTATGTTGACCTTGGGACTGTTGTTGGTGTATCGTTTTGGAGCTCAAGTTGTATTGCCTGGAATCGATGCGTCTCAGCTGGGGTCATTGGCGTCTAACACAGACTCTGGCTTACTTGGACTTTTAAATGCTTTTACAGGTGGTGCTTTTGCAAAAGCTTCTGTTTTTGCACTTGGAATCATGCCTTATATTTCTGCTTCGATTGTAGTTCAATTGATGGGAATTGCGATTCCTTACCTTCAAAAACTTCAAAAAGAAGGCGCAAGCGGACAAAAGAAAATAACTCAAATCACACGTTGGTTGACCATTGGTATTTGTTTGGTTCAGGCGCCAGCCTACTTAGCAAGCTTACCAGCCCTAATGGGCGGAACTCAAGCTTTTATGCTTGGTCAAAGTGGAGTATTTTATTTCTCTTCTGTAATAATTCTAGTAACCGGATGTATCTTTGCCATGTGGTTAGGAGAAAAAATCACAGACAAAGGCGTTGGAAATGGAATTTCATTACTAATTATGGTCGGTATTATTGCGACCATGCCATTGTCTTTTGCACAAGAATTTGATTCCGCTGTAAATCAATCTCAAGGAGGGCTTATCAAAATTTTAATAGAAATTGTTATATGGTTTGCTATTATTTTGGCATCTGTATTGTTGGTTATGGCCGTAAGGAGAATCGCAGTACAATACGCAAGACGAACCGCTTCTGGAAGTTATGAGAAAAACATCATGGGATCAAGACAATACATTCCATTGAAACTCAATGCTTCTGGTGTGATGCCGATCATTTTTGCACAAGCCATTATGTTTGTACCTGGACTCATAGGAGGCTTAGATATTTTAAAAGACTCATCTGTTGGTCAATGGTTGGTTGCCAATTTTGGTGGTAACAGCATGTTCGGATTATGGTATAATATTGTCTTTGGATTGCTAATTATTGTATTCACTTACTTTTATACAGCCATTACAGTTCCTACCAATAAAATGGCAGATGATTTAAAGCGCAGCGGTGGTTTTATACCAGGAATTCGTCCAGGGACTGAAACTTCCGAATACCTAGATAAAATTATGTCTCAAATTACCTTGCCAGGCTCAGTTTTTTTAGCACTGATTGCGGTTTTCCCAGCAATCATTGTTCAAATTATGGACATTCAAATGGGGTGGGCATTATTTTTTGGCGGCACTTCCCTATTAATTATGGTGGGCGTTGCAATAGACACCATGCAACAAATCAACTCCTATCTCTTAAATAAACATTATGACGGTCTTATGAAGACTGGTAAAAACAGAAAATTAGCATAAACTATGGCAAAACAACCCGCAATAGAACAAGATGGATCTATAATTGAAGCACTATCAAATGCGATGTTTCGAGTCGAGTTAGAAAATGGTCACATTGTAACGGCCCACATTTCTGGTAAAATGCGCATGCATTATATTAAACTTTTGCCAGGGGATAAAGTAAAATTAGAAATGAGTCCTTACGATTTATCGAAGGCAAGAATAACGTATAGATACTAAAAAGTAACTAAGATGAAAGTAAGAGCATCCATTAAAAAAAGAAGTGCCGATTGCAAGATCGTACGAAGAAAAGGTAGACTTTATGTCATTAACAAAAAGAATCCTAGATTCAAACAAAGACAAGGATAATTATGGCTAGAATTGCAGGGGTAGACATCCCAAAACAAAAAAGAGGCGTCATTTCATTGACCTACATCTATGGAATTGGACGCAGTCGTGCAAAAGAAATTTTAGCAACGGCAAAGGTAGACGAAAGCACAAAAGTGTCGGATTGGACAGATGATGAAATCGGAAATATTCGTGCTGCAGTTGGCAGTTATACTATTGAAGGAGAGCTTCGTTCAGAAACACAACTAAACATCAAGCGTTTGATGGATATAGGCTGTTACAGAGGTATCCGTCACCGTTCTGGATTGCCACTTCGTGGGCAGCGTACCAAAAACAATTCCAGAACAAGAAAAGGAAAACGAAAAACAGTTGCTAACAAGAAAAAAGTAACTAAATAATAATTGGTCATATGGCAAAGTCAAGTACTAAAAAAAGAAAAGTTATTGTAGACTCAACAGGAGAAGCGCATATTACAGCTTCTTTCAACAATATTATTATTTCTTTAACCAATAAAAAAGGAGATGTGATATCATGGTCTTCAGCGGGAAAAATGGGTTTTAGAGGTTCCAAGAAGAACACACCTTATGCGGCTCAATTGGCGGCTGAAGATGCGGTTGTAACGGCCAAAGAAGCCGGATTAAGAAAAGTAAAAGTTTATGTGAAAGGTCCCGGTAATGGTAGAGAATCTGCCATCCGAAGCATTCACAACGGCGGCATTGAAGTTACAGAGATTATAGATGTGACTCCAACGCCACACAATGGGTGTAGACCTCCCAAAAGACGAAGAGTTTAACAACAATTAATTAAAAGTATAATAGAGAGATCTAAACCATTGGCGAAGGATAAGATTAAGACCTTAATTCTCAATGGCTCTCAAAAAAACATAACAAATGGCAAGATATACTGGTCCTAAAACAAAAATCGCTAGAAAATTTGGCGAGCCTATATTTGGAGAAGATAAGTCTTTTGAAAAAAGAAATTATCCTCCAGGGCAACACGGTAACAACCGTCGCCGTGGTAAAAAATCTGAATATGCAATCCAACTTATGGAAAAGCAAAAAGCCAAGTATACCTATGGTATTCTTGAGCGTCAATTTAGAAACTTATTTAAGAAAGCAACTGCTGCTGACGGTATCACCGGTGAGGTATTACTCCAGCTTTGTGAATCACGTTTAGACAACGTTGTTTATAGAATGGGACTTTCTCCATCGCGAAGTGGCGCCAGACAACTGGTTTCACACCGGCACATTACCGTAAATGGCAAATTAACCAACATTCCGTCTTATTCTGTTAAGGCAGGTGATGTTGTAGCTGTACGTGAAAAATCAAAATCTTTAGAGGCTATCAATACCTCTTTAGCAAATTCATCTGCTATTTATGAGTGGATTACTTTTAATAACGACGCAAAGTCTGGAACCTTTGTATCAGTCCCTGCAAGAATTCAGATTCCAGAAAAAATAAATGAGCAATTCATTGTTGAATTATACTCTAAATAACTAACTGAAACACAAACCAATATGGCAATTTTAAATTTTCAGAAGCCCGACAAAGTCATCATGATAGATTCTACCGATTATGACGGTAAATTCGAATTCAGACCCTTAGAACCAGGTTACGGTTTAACCGTTGGTAATGCACTAAGAAGAGTGTTACTATCCTCTTTAGAAGGATTTGCAATTACTTCCGTTAGAATTGAAGGTGTAGAACACGAATTTTCTACCATTACTGGAGTCGTTGAAGATGTTACAGAGATTATTTTAAATTTAAAACAAATTCGATTCAAGCGTCAGATTGAAGAAATTGACAACGAATCTGTTTCGATTTCCATTTCAGGACATGATAAAATCACTGCTGGGGACTTTCAAAAGTTCATCTCAGGATTTCAAATTTTAAATACGGATCTTGTCATATGTAACTTAGATCCCAAAATGGACGTTTCAATGGAAATTACCATTGAAAAAGGAAGAGGTTATGTTCCTGCTGAGGAAAATAAAAAAGCATCTGCAGCCCTTGGAACTATTTTTACGGACTCTATTTATACGCCTATAAAAAACGTAAAATACAGTGTTGAGAATTTCCGTGTTGAACAAAAAACAGATTACGAAAAACTTGTTTTTGAAATTATTACGGATGGTTCCATAAACCCAAAAGATGCCTTGACCCAGGCTGCTAAAATTCTCATTCATCACTTTATGTTGTTTTCTGATGAGCGCATCACTTTAGAAGCGGATGAGATTGCACAAACGGAAACCTATGATGAGGAATCCTTGCACATGCGACAGTTATTGAAAACAAAGCTCATAGACATGGACCTTTCCGTTCGCGCCTTGAATTGTTTGAAAGCAGCAGAAGTAGACACTTTAGGTGATTTAGTTTCATATAATAAAAATGATTTAATGAAGTTTAGAAACTTTGGAAAAAAATCGCTTACCGAACTTGAAGAATTGGTAAACATTAAAGGCCTCAGTTTTGGAATGGACCTCAGTAAATATAAATTAGATAAAGAGTAACACATCATATTTTGCGCCCCATTTTTTTGTGGGTTGAAGCAAGATGATGGTTAATAATAAACACAATGAGACACGGAAAGAAAATCAATCATTTAGGAAGAAAAACTGCGCACCGGAAATCGATGTTGGCAAACATGGCTTGCTCTCTAATTGAGCACAAGCGCATCAACACCACCGTTGCCAAGGCCAAAGCCTTAAAGCAATTTATAGAGCCGCTTGTAACAAAATCTAAAGAAGACAGTACACATAACCGTCGTATTGTTTTCAGTCGATTGCGTCAAAAAGAGGCCGTTGCGATGCTTTTCAGAGATGTAGCTGTTAAAGTGGGCGACCGTCCAGGCGGTTATACAAGAATCATTAAATTGGGAAATCGCCTTGGCGATAACGCTGATATGGCCATGATCGAATTGGTTGATTACAATGAGATTTACAATGCTGATAAGCCCAAAAAGAAGACAACACGAAGAAGCCGACGCGGTGGAAAACCCAAAGCGGCTGCTGTTACACCAACAGTTTCTGAAGAAGAAGAATAAATGTTAATAATCATTTGAAATAATAAGGATAAACTTTTTTAGTTTATCCTTTTTTTTGTGCAATTTTGTTAAACTCACAACCTTCCGATAATTATGAAATATAAATCAAGAAAAAAAGCCATTCTTCTGCTCGCTGATGGTACTATCTTTTATGGTAAAGCAATTGGAAAAGAAGGGACTGCTTTTGGAGAAGTTTGCTTCAATACGGGAATGACGGGCTATCAAGAAATTTTCACGGATCCCTCCTATTTTGGTCAATTAATGGTCACTGCAAATGTTCATATTGGCAACTATGGTGTCAATGCTTCAGAAGTGGAATCAGACAGCATTAAGATTGCTGGCTTAATTTGTAAAAACTTTAGTTATGATTACTCGCGCATCGATTCAAATGGCAGTCTTTTAGATTTTTTTGAGGCCAATGATCTTTTTGCTATTTCTGATGTAGATACAAGAGCTTTGGTCAGTTACATTCGCGAAAATGGTGCTATGAATGCCGTGATATCTACTGAGATCGATAACATAGAGGGATTAAAACAACAGCTTTCGGAAGTGCCCAATATGGAAGGATTAGAATTGGCTTCTAAAGTTTCAACCAAAGAACCTTACTATTTTGGTAACGAAAATGCAAGCTATAAAATTGCAGCTTTAGACATTGGGATTAAGAAAAATATATTGAGAAATTTTGCAAAACGTGACGCCTATATAAAAGTATTCCCTTTTGATGCTACTTTTGAAGATTTGAGCGCTTGGAATCCGGATGGCTATTTTCTTTCAAACGGACCTGGAGATCCAGAACCTCTTTCAGAAGCACAAGCGCTTGCCAAAACTGTTATTGAGAAAAATTTACCGCTTTTTGGAATATGTCTAGGGCATCAAGTCATCGCCTTGGCAAACGGAGTTTCTACCTATAAAATGCACAATGGCCATCGCGGTATCAACCATCCTGTTAAGAATTTAAAAACAGGAAAAGGTGAAATCACCTCACAAAATCATGGATTTGCGGTCCAAAGAGAGGAGGCAGAGTCCCATCCCGATCTTGAAATTACCCATTTGCACCTCAACGACAATACCGTTGCAGGTTTGGCCGTAAAAAATAAAAAATGTTTTTCTGTTCAGTACCATCCTGAGGCCAGTCCTGGACCACATGACTCGTCATATCTATTCGATGAGTTCATCGCGCTTTTGAAATAAAAAACGATTTTAAATTCCTTTTTTACTCAAGTTTGACACGAAAACGTTGTAGTTAATAACGACCATTTCATAATTTAATAATGCGTCCATAAGGTTTCATTTTTGTATTTTTATGGCGTTAATCAAACAAAAGATTTTTTATGAGCACCATTGCGAAAATTCATGCCAGACAAATTTTAGATTCAAGAGGCAACCCCACCGTTGAAGTAGACGTTACTACCGACAATGGTTTTTTTGGACGGGCTGCGGTTCCATCAGGAGCCTCTACTGGAGAACACGAAGCAGTTGAGCTTCGCGATGGTGGTGCTGCTTACATGGGTAAGGGAGTTTCAAAAGCGGTTGTGAATGTCAATGCTGTTCTTGCCGATGCACTGCAAGGCCTTTCGGTATTTGAACAAGAACTCATAGATAAAACCATGATCGATTTAGACGGTACTCCCAACAAATCAAAACTTGGTGCCAACTCTATTTTAGGAGTGTCTTTAGCTGTAGCCAAAGCCGCCGCTTCTGCCTCCAAAACTTCACTATACCAATATATTGGAGGAGAAGACGCCAAAACATTGCCGGTACCCATGATGAATATTATAAATGGTGGATCGCACAGTGATGCACCCATTGCCTTTCAGGAATTTATGGTCATGCCCGTGAAAGCCAAAAATTTCACCCACGCCATGCAAATGGGCACTGAAATTTTTCACAACCTCAAAAAAGTTTTACACGACCGAAACTTGAGTACCGCTGTTGGAGATGAGGGTGGTTTTGCACCCACGCTCGACGGAACAGAGGATGCACTTGATACCATTGCAATAGCCGTAAAAAATGCTGGATATTCCCTGGGTGATGAGGTAATGATTGCCTTGGATTGTGCCTCTGCAGAATTTTATGTGGATGGTAAATACGACTATTCAAAATTTGAAGGGCCCTCAGGTAAAGTGAGAACCAGTCAAGAGCAAGCAGATTATTTAGCCGAACTAGCTAAAAAATATCCTATTATTTCCATTGAAGATGGCATGGATGAAAACGACTGGGATGGCTGGAAGTATTTGACAGAAAAGATTGGAGATAAAGTTCAACTTGTAGGGGATGATTTATTTGTGACCAATGTAGAGCGGCTCTCAAAAGGTATTAAAAACAACATTGCCAATTCCATTTTAGTTAAAGTCAATCAAATAGGGACTTTGACAGAAACAATTGCGGCTGTTAACATGGCCCATGAAGCGGGCTATACCTCGGTGATGTCGCACCGCTCTGGAGAAACAGAAGACAACACCATTGCAGATTTGGCCGTCGCTTTAAGCACTGGACAAATCAAAACAGGTTCAGCTTCTAGAAGTGACCGTATGGCCAAATACAACCAATTGCTGCGCATTGAGGAAGCTTTGAAGGGAGAGGCCTATTATCCTCAAAACAATGCTTTTAAGATAAATTAAACGCCCGTAAGAATTTCTTTTTTATAATAGCGTCATGTCAACATGGTACTATTTTTATTTCCCAACTGCAATAAACTGGTTTTCTAATTGATAAAACCAAGGCATTTTACTACATTTGTGTTCTTAAATTTACATCAAGTTATTAGATCAAATGTCAGAAAAAGCATCTTTAAAAATCAATGGTGAAACTTTTGACTTTCCTGTTGTCCAAGGAACGGAACAAGAAAAAGCAATTAACATAAGCACTCTTAGAGCCGCTACCGGCGGTATTATTACAATAGATCCAGGTTTTAAAAATACCGGTTCATGTCAGAGTGGTATTACGTTTTTAGACGGAGAAAAAGGCGTTTTGAGATACCGTGGCTATTCAATTGAAGAACTGGCCCAAAAGGCCGATTTTTTAGAGGTAGCCTTTTTGCTAATTTTTGGTGAACTTCCAACTTTAGAAGAACTGAACAAGTTTCATGAAGATATTAAAGAAAGCTCTATTGTTGACGACGATATTCGTAAAATTTTAGATGCTTTTCCAAAAGCGGNCCACCCAATGGGCATTCTATCTTCTTTAACAAGTGCCTTAACCGCTTTTAACCCCTCCAAGGATCAAATTAATAACATTAATTATGAGCGAAGCAAACAGGCTTTGTACGATAACATTGTAAAGGTTTTGGGTAAAATTCCCGTTTTGGTGACATGGACTTACAGAAAAAAACATGGATTGCCATTAGAATACGGAGATAATAATCTAGGCTACGTTGAAAACATCTTAAAAATGATGTTTAAGAAACCAAATAAAGATTATGTTGAAAACTCTGTCATTGTAAAAGCCTTGAATAAACTTCTTATTTTACATGCAGATCATGANCAAAATTGTTCAACCTCTACAGTTCGTATTGTTGGNTCTTCACATGCAGGCCTCTTTGCTTCTATATCGTCAGGTATTTCTGCCTTGTGGGGTCCCTTACATGGGGGTGCTAATCAAGCCGTTCTAGAAATGTTAGAATCTATCAAAGAAGATGGAGGTGATACTAAAAAATACATGGCTAAAGCTAAAGATAAAAGTGACCCTTTTAGATTGATGGGCTTTGGTCACAGAGTGTATAAAAACTTTGATCCTCGCGCTAAAATTATAAAAGTAGCAGCAGATGAAGTTCTAAATGACTTAGGGGTGGATGACCCCATTTTAGAAATTGCAAAAGCGCTAGAAAAAGAAGCGCTCTCCGATCCTTATTTTATCGACCGCAAACTGTATCCAAATGTCGATTTTTATTCTGGTATTATTTACCGCGCTATGGGAATTCCTGTGGATATGTTCACAGTCATGTTTGCCTTGGGACGTTTACCTGGGTGGATTGGTCATTGGCGAGAAATGCGATTGCGAAAAGAACCCATTGGTCGCCCCCGCCAAGTCTATACAGGAAACAGTTACCGCCCTTTCAAGTCTTGTAAAGACTAGATAAACTTATGTTATGATTCAGCTCAATGTTGTCAATGAAACCAGTCGATTAAAAGCGGTCGTTCTTGGAATAGCACAGAGCAATGGCCCTACACCCACCCCCGCAGCGTGTTACGACCCATGCAGTTTAATGCATGTCAAATCTGGCACCTACCCTTTAGAGTCACAAATGTTAAATGAATTGAGTGCATTAGAGGCGGTTTTTAAGCGTTACAATGTGACTGTTTTTAGGCCCCATATCATCCCTGATTGCAACCAGATTTTTGCTAGAGATGTTGCGTTTGTCATAGATGATAAAATCATAAAATCCAATATTTTGACCGATCGTGAAAATGAATTTTCTGCAATGTCTCATATTTTAGAACAAATTGACTCAAGAAAAATCATTGAATTGCCCGAAGAATGTCATATTGAGGGGGGTGACGTTATTCTTTTCAATGATTATTTATTTACAGGTGTCTACACAGGTCCTGATTATTCTGACTTTATTACGGCACGTACAAATGAAAAGGCTATTGATGCTCTTAAATCATTGTTTCCTCACAAGAAACTAAAAACTTTTGAGCTTAAAAAGTCCAATACCGAACCTCAAGAAAATGCCTTGCATTTGGATTGTTGTTTCCAGCCTATAGGAAAAGGCAAAGCCTTGATTCATAAAGCAGGGTTTTTAAATCCTTTGGATTGTCAATTTTTAGAGAATCTGTTTGGAAAAGAAAATTTATTCCAAGCTTCCAAAAATGAAATGGCCACCATGAATTGTAATGTGTTTTCAATTTCAGAAGACGTTGTTGTTTCAGAACAAAATTTCACCCGTCTGAACCAATGGCTACGCCTTCAAGGTTTTATTGTTGAAGAAGTTGCATATTCAGAAATTTCTAAACAAGGCGGGCTGTTTCGTTGTTCAACCATGCCATTAATTCGCACTTGATATGAACTGCCAAATCACCAATAGCATCTTAATGATTCGCCCCATTCAATTTCGAATGAACGAGCAAACGGCCGTTAACAATTATTATCAGAAAGTCCTAGGTAATTTAAGCCCTTCANTCATCAACAGTAAGGCGGTTCAGGAGTTTGATGCTTTTGTATATAAATTAAGAGCGGTCGGGATTCAAGTCATTGTCGTGAACGACACCCAAGAATTTGATACCCCAGATTCTATCTTCCCGAACAATTGGATTTCATTTCACAATAATGGATCCATTGCTCTGTATCCAATGTTTGCTAAAAATAGACGTTTGGAACGCAAAGAATCTATATTGGAAGGTGTGGAAAAACAAGGATTTTTAATCAATTCTGTTCAAGATTACACAAATGCTGAAGCTGCTTCAGTATTCTTAGAAGGAACAGGCAGTGTTATTTTAGACCGTATAAATAGAAAAGCGTATTGCGCTCTTTCACCTCGCGCAGATGAGGGATTGTTTATCGAGTTTTGCGAAGATTTTGATTATTTTCCCGTCATTTTTTCAGCCTATCAAACGGTGGCTGAAGCGCGCAAGAAAATATACCATACCAATGTCATGATGTGTATTGGAGACCGCTTTGCAGTCGTTTGCCTGGCTTCAATTGACGATAAAAAGGAACGTAAAAATGTTTTGATGCATTTAAAGCAAGACGGTAAACAAATCATTGATATTTCAGAAAGTCAAGTTCATCAATTTGCGGGTAATATNCTTCAATTAAAAGGCAGCGATGAAATTCCTTACCTCGTCATGAGTCAATCTGCTTTTGATTGTCTAGAGCCAGCTCAAATAAAAGTCCTTGAAAACCACGGTTCCCTCATTTCAAGTCCCTTACCTACCATAGAAGCTTGTGGCGGGGGCAGTGCGCGATGCATGATGGCTGAGATATTTTTGCCTAAAGCGACTTAAATTTAGCTTTAAAAAAATGTATCTTTGAAATTGAAATAGAACGCCTAATGCACCTTCAATCTCGTTTATCGAAGCACATACAAACTGCGTTTGATGTGCTGTTTTCTTCATCCATTGGGTCGGTTGAGTTTCAATCTACCCGTAAAGATTTTGAAGGGGACATCACTGTTGTGACATTTCCGATGTTAAGAAAGGTCAAAATGAACCCTGCAGTATTGGGAGAACAATTGGGGCAGTATTTGGTTGAAAATTCAGAAGAAGTTGTTGGTTTTAATGTGGTTAAAGGTTTTTTAAATCTTGTGCTTTCCGATGCCTTTTATATGGAAATTTTCCGGGCTTTAAATTCTGATTCAAACTATGGCTTTTCGGACCCTTCTANTAAAGGTGCTGTGATGGTAGAATACTCATCTCCCAATACCAACAAACCCCTTCATTTAGGCCATATACGCAACAATCTTATGGGCTACAGTGTAGCTCAGATTTTAAAGGCGGCAGGGCATAAGGTTTATAAAACTCAAATCATCAATGACCGCGGCATTCATATTTGTAAAAGCATGCTTGCCTGGCAGCGCTATGGCGAAGGTCAAACTCCGGAAAGTTCAGCCCTGAAAGGCGATAAATTTGTGGGAAATTTTTATGTAAAATTCGATCAAGTTTACAAGACCGAAATAGCCGAATTAGAANCGCAAGGGTTCACTAAAGAAGAAGCTAAAACNAAAGCACCAATTCTTTTAGAAGCCCAAGAAATGCTTTTAAAATGGGAAGCCGGCGATGCANATACTGTCGCTTTATGGAAACAAATGAACCAATGGGTTTATGCTGGCTTTGAAGTCACTTATAAAAACCTAGGGGTTGATTTTNATAGTTATTATTATGAAAGTCAGACCTATTTATTAGGCAAATCTTTCATCGATGAAGGATTGAAATCAGAGCTCTTTTACAGAAAATCTGATGGTTCCGTTTGGTGTGATTTGTCTCAAGACGGTTTGGATGAAAAAATTGTTTTACGTGCCGACGGCACCGCCGTTTATATGACTCAAGATATTGGCACTGCAATTCAGAGGCTTAAAGATTTCCCCGACGTTTCCGCCATGGTTTACACAGTCGGTAATGAGCAAGACTATCATTTTAAAGTATTGTTTTTAATTCTTAAGAAATTAGGTTTTGAATGGGCCGATAACCTTTTTCACTTGAGCTATGGCATGGTAGATTTACCAAGTGGTAAGATGAAAAGTCGTGAAGGAACGGTCGTGGATGCCGACGACCTGATTTCTGAAATGACGCTAACCGCCAAGATAATTTCTCAAGAATTAGGGAAATTAGAGGGCTATTCCATTGACGAAAAGAATCAGACCTACGCCACCATTGGTTTAGGTGCGCTTAAGTATTTTATTTTAAAGGTAGATCCTAAAAAGACAATTTTATTTGACCCAGAAGCATCTGTAGATTTTCAAGGAAATACAGGGCCTTTTATTCAGTATACTTATGCGCGAATTCAAGCCATTCTACGTAAATCCGATNTAGATCTAGAGTTGCCATTAGCTGTAGTTTCATTGAATGAAAAGGAAAAAAATGTATTGAAACAACTGGAAGTCTTTCCGGTAACCATACAGCAAGCTGCCGCCAATTACAGTCCCGCTATTGTGGCAAATTACACCTATGATTTGGTAAAAGAGTTCAATTCTTTTTATCAAAATATTTCCATTTTTGGCGCCGAAACTGCCGCTGAAAAACAGTNTAGAGTTCAGCTTTGCAGTGTAGTAGGAGATACCATTAAAAAAGCCTTTGGTTTACTTGGAATTAAGGTTCCAGAGCGCATGTAACACTTTTTTGTATGGATCAGAATATTGCAACATATATACCAGAGGCAGCCCAGGGCCAGATTCATACACTTTTAAATGATAAAGATTTACAGATCACTGTAAAAAAAGCCCGAAAAACCCGCCATGGCGATTACCGCAAACTTAAAAATGGAGGACATCAAATTACGGTCAATGCTAGTTTAAACCCTTGCCGTTTTCTTGTAACCTTACTTCATGAAATTGCACATTACCATGCCTATCAGTTTTATGGAAATGGCATACAACCTCATGGACTGGAGTGGAAACAGATGTTTCAAAAAATAATGTTGCCTTTTTTAAGACCCGATGTGTTTCCAAATACAATTTTACCGCTTTTAGCGAAATACATTAAGAACCCAAAAGCGACTACTGATTCAGACGTCCATTTGTCATTGGCTTTAAAATCGCTTGACCCCCCTAATAATAAAATCTATATTTTTGATTTGAAGCCCGGATCAACGTTTATAGCCTCTAACGGTAAAATGTATAAAATAGGAAAAAAAAGACGCACCCGTTACGAATGTATTGCAATTGATTCTGGACGGATGTATGCATTTAATCCCAATGCTGAAGTTGAATTGATGGATGCATAAAACACAAATTTTGCTTATATTTCCAAAAAAAGCAAGAACTACAAAATCTGCAAACAGCTTTAAGATTAAGATATTTTAAAAAAACGCAATGATGAACGGTAATTTTAATCAGGAAACTCAAGAAGAATCTCTAGAAAACTCCAAATCAGCTTTGAAACAGGATGCCAAAGGTCTTTTTTTATCTTTAAAGCTGTTTCTTATTGAGCTCTTGGATTTTCGTCATGACACAGATCGTGAAGCCACTATTTCCGCGATAAAGGCGGATATTTCAATTAAAGGGGCTACTGCATGGATTTTAATTTGTTCTATTTTTGTGTGTTCAGTTGGTCTCAATGCCGACTCAACAGCGGTTGTGATTGGCGCTATGCTAATATCACCTTTAATGGGTCCCATTTTAGGTGTTGGTCTTTCTATAGCTACAAATGATATTGATACACTAAAAAAGTCAATGATTAATTTGGGTACCATGTTAGTGCTGAGTTTATTCACGGCTTTTTTATTTTTTAGATTTTTTCCATTACATACTGAAACATCTGAGCTTTTGGGTAGAGTGGAGCCAGATATTAGAGATGTATTGATCGCTTTTTTTGGTGGTTCAGCTCTTATTATTGCACGCACTAAAAAGGGAACCGTTGCAACTGTGATTTTTGGGGTTGCCATTGCCACAGCGTTAATGCCACCACTTTGTACTGCTGGATATGGGCTTTCTCAAGGCAAATGGGAATATTTTAGTGGTGCGATGGTGTTATTTATAATCAATACCATATTTATTGCCTTAGCGACGTTTATTTTGTTGAAATTTTTGCGTTTTCCAATGGTTACTTATGCTAATTCTAAAAGGCGTAGAAATATTGCCAGAATTGCCGCAGCAGTTGCATTTACGTTAATGCTTTATGCGGGCTGGACTTTTAACGATGTCTTAAAAAAATCTCAATATAATTCTGATTATGATAATTTTAAGAAGAATGAAATTCAGAACAACTCTAGTTTGTGGTTGCAACGTGACAACATTGATACGGACTCAAAAACAATTACGCTTACTTTTAATGGAGATATAAGTGACGCGACAAAGTCAGATCTGNTAAATGAACTAAGCAATTATCAATATATAAAAAACTTTGCNCTANCAATTAACGGGAATAGCAACCGCAGCANCGATAAAATTTTAGAGCTNTACGATATTGCACTAGATAAAATAGAGACTTTAAATTATACAATTGATAGTCTAANTTTAGTNCTTGAGGCTNCACAAAANTCTAAGTTTAACANAAATTTTCTAAATNTTGCCAAGGATGTGAAAATTCAATTTCCTGACTTAAAATCTTTTGGGTATTCTAAGTTTCTACAATCTTCCGATTTCAGNNCTACGGACACCATTTATGTTGCCAGGGTTAANTGGGATNCCACAATGTTAGACAGTCTAANAACTCAAAAAACTAAGGCATTAAAAGCTTGGCTTATTGACGATAGTGGGCTTGAAAATATTGAGATTGTAACGGATTAAGCCCTATCCNNNNAGGTACATTTCCCGTACTTTTTTAAATAGATTAGAGGAGTAAACAAAGCTTGANACAGCTTCATTNTCTGTTCTAAAAATGGTCTCTTTGCTNCCTTCCCAGGCTTTTTCACCATCCTTCAGAAAAATAATTTTTTCCCCAATTTCCATCACAGAATTCATATCGTGGGAATTNATGACCGTTACGATGCCGTATTCCTTTGTAATTTCATGAATTAAGTTGTCTATAACTATGGCTGTTTTTGGGTCTAATCCCGAATTTGGTTCATCACAAAAAAGATATTTGGGATTGTTGACAATCGCCCTAGCAATTGCGACTCTTTTTTGCATCCCACCGGATGCTTCACTTGGCATTTTAGAATGAACATCCAATAAGTTAACCCGTTTCAGTACTATATCGGCGCGATCCTGCATTTCACTTTCGCTTTGATTGGTAAACATACGCAAAGGAAACATAACATTTTCTAAAATGGTCATTGAGTCAAATAAGGCACTTCCTTGGAACACCATTCCAATCTTGGAGCGAAGGATTCTTTTTTTAGCATCTGTAAGGCCATCAAACTTTTCTTGATCGTAGGAGATACTTCCTTGGGTGTACTCAATAAGGCCTAACAAACACTTTAGAAAAACTGTTTTTCCAGAGCCACTCTGACCAATGATAAGGTTTGTTTTTCCCTGTTCAAAGCTAGTAGAAATACCTTTCAATACTTTTGCATCCCCAAAGGACTTGTGTAAATTTTCAACTTCAATCATTAACTTAGCAACATTTGGGTTAATATATAATTGATTAAAATGATGACCACGCTTGTCCACACAAAAGCGATGGTGCTAGCTTTACCAACTTCTAAAGCCCCGCCTTTCATATAGTAGCCGTGAAAAGAGGGAATGGTTGCTAGGATAAATGCAAAGACAAATGTTTTAATAAAGGCATAGGTCATGTGGAAGGGGATAAAATCCAATTGAATACCAGTAATGTAATCCTCCAGTGTTGAAAAACCACCGTANACGCATGCAGCCATACCGCCGATAATCCCTAAAAACATTGCAATTGAGATAACGAAAGGATAAAGTAGCATGGCAATTGTTTTAGGAAACACTAAATAATTGATGGAATTTACGCCCATCACTTCTAGCGCATCAATTTGTTCCGTCACGCGCATGGTCCCAATGCTGGAGGTTATAAAAGAGCCNACTTTACCTGCCATAATAACTGAAATGAAAGTGGGTGCAAATTCTAAGATTACGGATTGNCTTGTGGCGAATCCCACTAAGTATTTTGGAATTAGCGGGCTGTTTATATTCAAGGCGGTTTGTATGGTTACAACACCACCCACAAAAAATGAAATAAACGCAACGATTCCGAGTGATCCTATAACCAAGTCTTCAACTTCCTTTAGGATTAAATGTTTCATGACGGTCCACTTTGTGGGTTTGCGAAACATCTCCGTAATCATTAAAAAATAAGCACCAATATTTTGAAGGTAAACCATGAACTCTAATCTTATTGCTAAAGTAAAAAAAATCTTCTCAGAAAAGATTATAATTTTTTCAAATTGAAAATTTAATTCTGCAAGGACGAATTAATTTGATCAATGCAGTTCAGTAAGTCTTCTTTTCCGACGTAATTTGATGAGGACGTTACAAAATGGGGAGGCATTTCCTCCCAAGTTTGCGCCATAACTTGTTTGTAAGCTTCGATATTTCTTTCAATCCCTTTGGGTTTCAATTTATCAGACTTTGTAAAAACAATATTGAAAGCGATGTTGTTTTCGCCCAACCATTGCATGAAATTGAGGTCAATTGGCAGGGGTTCATGCCGAATGTCAATCAAAACAAAAGCACAAACCAGTTGTTTCCTTTGTTTGAAATAGGCGGTTATAAATTTTTGAAAGGTGTTTTTTGTAGATCTGGAAACACGGGCATAACCATAGCCAGGTAAATCAACCAAATACCATTGGTTGTTTATGATAAAATGATTGATGAGCTGGGTTTTCCCAGGGCGTCCAGAAGTTTTTGCTAATTTTTTTTGGTTGGTAATCATATTAATTAGAGATGATTTGCCAACATTACTCCTGCCGATAAAGGCATATTCAGGAAGTTGGTTTTTCGGGCATTTAGAAACCTCTTGATTACTAACGACAAATGTTGCGGATGTGATGCGCATTTTGAATAACTTATAGGCCTCTTTTTTGAAGCCATTCCGCAAGAATTTCATTAAAGCGGTCTGGATGTTCCATCATGGCGGCGTGACCACATTTGTCAATCCAGTACAAATCAGAATTTGGTAAAAGACTGTGGAACTCTTCNGCAACATTTGGGGGTGTTACAATGTCATTTTTACCCCAAATAATGCAAGCAGCTGTGTTAATTTTTGGAAGATCTTTAGCCATGTTATGACGAATAGCACTTTTTGCAATGGCAAGCGTTTTAACCAGTTTGCTGCGGTCGTTAACGGTCGCATAAACATCATCGACAATTTCTTTNGTTGCGATCGCTGGATCGTAAAAAACTTCNTCAGCTTTGGCTTTCATAACGTTGTAGTCGCTGCGTTTAGTATAGCCGCTACCCATGGCACTTTCATAAAGCCCAGAACTTCCCGCTAGAACAATTCCTGCGACTCTCTCCTGATTGTTTTTGGTGTAGTATAAACCAATGTGTCCCCCTAAAGAGTTTCCGACAAGAATGATATCCTTGTAGTCTTTATGATCAATAAACTCTTTGAGGTATTTGGCAAAGCTTTTGACATTCGTATTGATAAGACTTTGGGTGTAAACAGGNAGCTCTGGTAAAACCAATTTATAGCCACTTTGACTAAACTTCCTAATAACACCATCAAAATTACTGAGGCCTCCCATAAGCCCGTGCAAAATAATGATAACGCGTCCTTCTCCAATTTCGGCATATTTAAATTTTCCGTCCGACTTTAATTCGTAATTCATACAATGCTTTTGCTAATTGGTCTACTAGCAAAGCTAATCAATTTTATTTAATAAATATTTAAAATAATACAATTCAAAACACCAATCGTATGTGCTTTATTTCCATACAACACCCTTACTTTTTTAACTAAAACAGTCAAATTAACGAGTAAATGTTAATTTGTTGACATATGTATTAACANCTCATAATCAGTAATTTAAGCTATTAAAACTACGTTGTTCGTCGATTTATTTTGCGTTTGGTAGAAATTTATTAACAAAGTGGTAAAAAGTGGTAAAAAGTGGTAATTATTTTCTAAATTTGAAAATAGCAAATCATATTATTTGTAAAACCACATGNACACTCTGATTGGAACATATGAATGTAAGGCCGACGCCAAAGGGCGTTTGATGCTTCCTGTGGCTCTTAAAAAGCANCTGATTTCTTCGTTGGCTAAAGGGTTTGTGTTGAAGCGTGCGGTATTTCAGCCATGTCTTGAGCTCTATCCTTTACAAGAATGGGAAGCCTTGATGCAAAANGTTAATAAGTTGAACCGCTTTAAGAAGAAAAACAACGACTTCATTCGAAGGTTTACAGCCGGNGTAAAGGCCATCGAATTGGATGTTTCCGGTCGTTTATTGATCCCCAAAGACCTGATTGGTTTCGCCGGAATAAAAAAAGAAATTGTGGTATCCTCCGCCGTCAATATTGTGGAAATATGGGATAAAGCCCAATACGAGAAAGCTATTGACGATGCCGCCAGTGATTTTGCATCCCTGGCCGAAGATGTCATGGGTCAAGATGATGCCGATGGATTATCATAGTCCAGTTTTGCTCAATGAAGCTGTCGGTGGCTTGGATATAAAAAATGATGGGGTATATGTAGATGTGACTTTTGGTGGTGGTGGTCACAGTAAAGAAATTTTACAACGNATTGGTCCCAAAGGCAAATTGATCGCATTTGATCAGGATAAAGACGCTCTTTTAAATACTGTTGATGACTCTAGGTTTTTATTAATTAATGAAAATTTTAAGCATNTAAAGCGATTTTTGAAATTTCATGGACTGACTACAGTCGATGGAATTTTAGCTGATTTTGGAGTTTCTTCACATCAGTTTGATGCGCCACAACGCGGTTTTTCCATTCGCTTTGATGCGCCTTTAGACATGCGAATGAATCAAGATAATTCCTTGTCAGCTCAAACGATAATTAACAATTATGAACAAGACGATTTGAGATGTTTATTTAAAGACTATGGAGAATTGCGATCCNCTCCAGCCTTGGCAAGAACAATCGTGGCGGGCAGGCGTGAGGCTCCAATTGAAACAACATTTCAATTAAAATCGCTCTTAAGTCGTCATTTACCTCAAGGTAAACAAAATAAAATATTGGCTCAAATATATCAAGCCATTCGCATTGAGGTCAATAACGAATTAGAAGTCTTGAAATCTTTTTTGATGGATGCCAGAGCTGTTTTAAAACCCGGTGGGAGACTGAGTGTAATTTCATACCACTCACTGGAAGACCGATTGGTAAAACGATTTATAAGGAACGGTTTATTTGAAGGTGAGCCTGCAAGAGATATTTTTGGAAATTTTGAGGTTCCATTTAAGAAAATAGGAAAATTAATAGTTCCATCAGAACAAGAAATAAAAATGAATAATAGAGCGCGAAGTGCAAAGTTAAGAATCGCTCAAAAGCTGTAATGATTAGATGAAAAAAACAATATATAGCATTTTAAAGGGAACCTACCTTGTCAATGCTGGCGCTTATAAAAAATGGCGTCTTATTCTGTTTTTNTCTTCATTAGCACTAATAATGATCGCCAGTTCTCACAGCGCTGACGGCAAGGTACATCACATCGCAAAACTTCAAGAAGATGTCAAAGCGCTGCGTTCTGAATATGTTGAAAAAAGAGCCCAGCTTATGGAGTTAAAAATGGAGTCGAACTTGAGAGATATAATGAAAGATAAAGACTTATTTCCATCTCATACACCCCCAATAAAAATTGTAATTGCTTCAAACACAGATAAACCATAATGTCAGAAAAAGAATCCAACATACTCAACAAACTATACTTCATTTCAGGATGTATGTTCGTTTTTGCGTTGATGGTTGTTTTTAAATTGACTAAAATACAATTTGTTGAAGGAGAATCTTACAGAGCATTGGCAGAAAAGAGAACCCTAAAAGATGTTATCATTCCTGCAAACAGGGGCAATGTTTACTCATTACATGGGAATTTATTGGCAACCTCGGTTCCAAAATATGATATTCGAATCGATTTGTTAGCCTCTTCAAGTCGAGATTTCGAAAGTTATATTGGTGGGCTCTGCGATTCTATATCCAACTTTTACAATAACTCCTCCCAAGACTTACAACAACGCATTAGAAAAGCACGCGCCAATAAAAACCGTTATTTTTTGTTGGCCAGAAACTTAGGTTATTCAGATTATTTGAATTTCAGATCTTTTCCACTACTCAATTTAGGCGCCTATAAAGGTGGGTTGATTGTCGATCAAAAAACAAAACGTGATTACCCTTTGGGTGCCATAGCACAACGCTCCATTGGATATGAAAGAACGGATGATGATGGTTTTATCACTCGTGTTGGTATTGACGGTGCTTTTGGTAAAGATTATCTGCGTGGTGTGGATGGAAGGCGTCTAAAGCAGAGCATTGGCAAAGGACAATGGAAGCCAATTGATGACTTCAATCAAATTGAGCCTCAAGACGGATACGATGTTTATACGACCCTGGATGTCAACATTCAAGACATCGCCCACCATGCTCTTTTAGAGCAATTGGAAATTTACAAAGCTGATCACGGTACTGTCGTGGTCATGGAGACAGAAACTGGTGAAATCAGGGCCATTTCTAATCTTGGGAAAAATGCGAATGGTAAGTATTACGAAAGATTAAATTATGCTATTGGCGAATCTCACGAGCCTGGCTCTACTTTTAAATTAATGGCCCTAGCAGTGGCTTTAGAAGATCGAAAGATTGATACCACAACCCTAGTTGATACCAAAAATGGAATCCTGTCTTTTTATGGCAAAAAGGTGCGAGATTCAAAAAAGGGTGGTTATGGTGAAATTTCTGTTGGGGAGGCTTTTGAGGTTTCTTCTAATACTGGTATTGTGAGTGTAATTCATGAAGCATATAAGAAAGATCCTTCCAGTTTTATCGATGGCCTTTACAGAATGAATCTTCACGATTCTTTGGGGTTAACGCTGGTTGGTGAAGGCAAATCAATTATTCCTGATCCACGCATCAAAAATAACCGTTGGAGCGGTATCGCGCTACAGTGGATGGCTTATGGCTATGGTGTTTCTTTAACACCGCTGCAAACCCTAACGTTTTACAACGCCATAGCCAATGGCGGTACCATGGTAAAACCCCGCTTTATAAAAGAAGTAAGGGCAATTGACCAAACGGTCAAAGTTTTTGGAACAGAAGTTATAAATCCTCAAATATGCAAACCTGAAACTATCAAAAAGTTACAGGCCTTGTTAAAGAATGTTGTTGAAAAACCCCATGGAACAGGCCATCGTTTGTACTCAGAAAATTTCTCAATGGCTGGTAAAACAGGTACCTGCCAAAAGAATTACACNAATAAAGAGCAATTGAATTATATCTCAACTTTTTCAGGCTATTTTCCGGCGGATTCTCCAAAATATTCTTGCATTGTAGTAATTCATGAACCAGATAAAAGTGTGGGGTATTACGGTGCCGACGTTTCAGGACCAGTCTTTAAAAAAATTGCACAAAAAATTTATACCGATGCGCCAACGGTTGCATCTATTGAAAAACTCAATTTAAAATCCAAAAGTGTCGAACGTACGCATCAAGATTATTATGAGATTGCCCAGAACTATAAAACTATCATGCCTAATCTAAAAGGAATGCATGCTATGGATGCCATTGTCATTTTAGAAAATATGGGCCTTAATGTGACCATTATTGGCTGCGGAATTGTTCGTAAACAATCTGTAAAAAGAGGTCAAAAAGTAACGCCACAAACCAATATTACATTAGAACTATCGTGAAACTACTAAGAGACATATTGTATAAAGTTGCTATTAAGTCGGTATTAGGATCAACCGATCGTGACATCTCAAATATTGAGTACGACTCGAGGAAAGTTCAAGAGAACGATCTCTTTGTAGCCATCAAGGGCACAGNCAAAGATGGGCACCAATATATTGAAAAGGCAATTGATAAAGGGGCTGTTGCTGTGGTTCATGAGGGCGCTCTTGAAATGAAGCACCAAGGTGTCGCTTATATACAGGTTGATAATTCTGCGAAGGCATTGGCTTTGATGGCTTCGAATTATTTTGACCATCCCTCTCACAACTTAAATTTAATTGGCATTACGGGTACCAATGGAAAAACAACGGTAGCCTCGCTTTCATATGATTTATTTAAGGCAGCAGGGTATAAGGTCGGGTTGATTTCAACCGTCAAAATATTAGTTCATGAGCAGGCTTATCCTGCAACACATACAACCCCTGATTCCATCGTAATTAATCATTATTTAAAGTTAATGAATGATGTTGGTGTTGAATTTTGCTTTATGGAAGTAAGCTCTCATGGTATTGATCAATTTCGTACGGAGGGGCTGTTATTCAAGGGCGGAATTTTCACTAATCTATCACATGATCANTTAGATTATCATAAAACNTTTGCGGCTTATAGAGATGTTAAGAAATCATTTTTTGACCAGCTTCCGAAAACAGCATTTGCATTGATCAATCAGGATGACAAAAATGGCCAAATAATGGTTCAAAATACCAATGCAAAACTATATACTTATTCTTTAAAAAATTACTCTGATTATAGAGTTAATATACTTGAAAATCAATTTAAGGGGTTGTTGTTAAAAATCAATGATTCCGATATTTGGACGCGGTTAATTGGGGCCTTCAATGCTTATAATTTGGCTGCCATTTTTGGTTGTGCCGATATTTTAGGGGTGGAATCTAATGAGGTGTTAAGATTAATGAGCAATTTAGAAAGTGTCAGTGGTCGCTTTGAGTTTTTTGTTACTGACTCCAATATTACAGTCATTATTGACTANGCACACACACCTGATGCTTTGAAGAATATTTTATTAACCATCAATGAAATTAGAACCAAAAACGAGACACTTATCACCGTTTTCGGATGTGGTGGCGATCGTGATAAGGCCAAGCGTTCAAAGATGGGATACATAGCTTCTGTACTAAGTGATAAAGTTGTTTTCACAAGCGATAATCCACGATCAGAGGATCCTGATGCCATTATTTCTGAGATTGAGCAAGGCGTTGAGGCTCAAAATTACAATAAGATTATTTCCATTACCAACCGGGATCAAGCGCTTAAAACCGCTTGTCAACTGGCGACTTCCAAAGACATCATATTGGTAGCCGGTAAAGGTCATGAAACTTATCAAGAAATACATGGTGAGAGAACTCACTTTAGTGATTTTGAAGTCACACAAAATTATTTAAAACAATTGCAAAAATAAGATGCTGTACTATCTATTCCAATATTTAGAAAATGAATACCAAATGCCAGGAGCGTCTCTATTTGGATTTTTGACATTTAGAGCTGCATTTGCAGTTATTTTATCATTATCCATCTCCACCCTTTTTGGTAAGCGCATTATTAATTTTCTTCAAAGAAAACANGTTGGTGAAACCATTCGAGATTTGGGTCTTGAAGGCCAAAANGAAAAANCGGGAACGCCAACTATGGGGGGCTTGATCATAATTTTAGCTACGGTTATGCCGGTTCTTTTAGTAGCAAAATTGGATAATATTTATATCATTTTGTTGTTGGTTACAACCTTATGGATGGGCGCCATTGGCTTCATAGATGACTATATTAAAAAATTCAAAAACGANAAGGAAGGACTTNANGGTAAATTCAAAATCATTGGACAAATTGGATTGGGTATTATCGTTGGNCTGACGTTGTTTTTTCATTCAGAAGTGACNATTAAAGAGAAAATACCCTCCNATATGATTGCATCAGTATCCCAAGCAANCAGTCAGGCAATTCAGTTTTATCCAGAAAGTAAATCCACAAAAACAACCATTCCTTTTGTAAAAGATAATGAGTTTGATTATGCGGACTTAATCACTTGGATACACCCAAGTCTTGAATCCTATGCCTGGATTGTATTTGTATTGATTGCCATTTTTATCATCGCCGCAGTTTCCAATGGTGCCAATCTAACAGATGGTATAGATGGATTAGCAGCTGGCACT
Source organism: Formosa sp. (assembly GCA_002684355.1). GTDB lineage: Bacteria > Bacteroidota > Bacteroidia > Flavobacteriales > Flavobacteriaceae > UBA3537. The sequence goes on along the minus strand of NYVA01000015.1, from coordinate 10,594 downwards.
TCGGCCATTATTGCACTGACGCTTGGTATTTTTGCATGGGTTTCAGGTAACATTATTTTCTCCGATTATTTGAACATTATGTACATCCCAAGGGTAGAGGAAATTACAATTTTCCTTGCTGCTTTTGTAGGCGCCTTGATTGGCTTTTTGTGGTACAATACCTATCCAGCCCAAGTCTTTATGGGCGATACAGGGAGTTTAACCATAGGGGGTATTATAGCCGTAATTGCCATTGCCGTACGCAAAGAGTGGTTGATTCCTTTGTTGTGTGGGATCTTCTTAATGGAAAACTTATCTGTTGTATTGCAAGTTAGCTACTTTAAATATACCAAGAAAAAATACGGAGCAGGACGTCGAATTTTTAAGATGTCTCCACTTCACCATCATTATCAAAAGCTAGGATATCACGAAAGTAAAATCGTTACGCGGTTTTGGATTGTTGGAATTCTATTGGCCATCCTCACCATTGTTACACTAAAAATCAGATAAATGAAGCGATTGGTAATTCTTGGGTGTGGCGAAAGTGGTGTTGGAACTGCACAGCTTGGTAAAGCAAAAGGGTTTCAGGTGTTTGTTTCTGATTTTGGTAGCATCCAAAAAGAGTACAAGGACGTTCTTAAACATTATGAAATTGAATGGGAAGAAGGGCAGCATACGACTTCAAAAATATTAAAGGCAGATGTTGTGATGAAAAGCCCCGGTATTCCAGAGACAGTACCCATTGTTAAACAATTATTATCACAAGGTATTTCAGTCGTATCGGAAATTGAATTTGCCGCAGAATTTACAGACTCCAAAATAATTGGCGTGACTGGGAGCAATGGAAAAACGACAACAACAATGATGGTTCATCACATTTTAAAATATGCCAAAATAGAGGCGGTGATGGCTGGAAATATTGGGGATAGTTTTGCTAAAGAAATCAATAAGAATCCAGATTATTTCGTGTTGGAATTGAGTAGTTTTCAGTTAGATGGTATCAATAATTTTAGACCGAATATCGCCATAATTACCAACATAAAACCAGATCATTTAGACCGATATGATAATAATTTTGAAAACTATATAGCTTCAAAATTTAGAATTGTGATGAATCAATCGCCGTCCGATTATTTAATCTATGACGCCGATGATCCCGTCATTGAAGCTTATATGAAGTCTCATAAAATTCAATCCATTTTAATGCCTTTTTCACTGAAAAAATCTTTAGAAAGAGGGGCCTTTTATAAAGACAAAAAAATAACAATAATCAATAATAAAAACACAATCCATATGCCAACATCAAACTTAGCTTTGGAAGGAAAGCACAATATAAAAAATGCCATGGCAGCTGCTACTGCCGCGCATTTACTTAAAATTCGTAAAGAGACAATCCGTGAGAGTTTGGAGTGTTTTCAAGGCGCGGAACACCGCTTGGAAAATGTACTTAAAATTAATAAAGTACACTACATCAACGATTCTAAAGCCACCAATGTCAACGCTACTTATTTTGCCCTTGAAAGCATGAACGCACCTACGGTTTGGATTGTAGGCGGTGTTGATAAAGGCAACGATTACAGCGTTCTTTACCCCTTTGTGAATGAAAAAGTAAAAGCCATTATTTGTTTGGGGACACACAATGATAAACTTTTTGAGAATTTTGAATCTATGGTTGATATCATCATTGAAACACAGTTCATGTCTGAAGCCGTCAAGATTGCTTATAAAGTCGCATCTGCTGGAGACAATGTGTTGTTGTCACCAGCCTGCGCAAGTTTTGATTTATTTAAAAATTATGAAGACAGGGGACAGCAATTTAAAACTGCCGTAAGAGAATTGTAAATGAAAGCACACACCAATAAAATAAAAGGAGATCGCATGATTTGGGCCATTGTGGCACTCTTGGCTATTTTCTCATTTTTACCCGTATACAGTGCTGCAAGTAATCTTGCTTATACAGGAGGTGACGGACAGACTTTTGGCTACTTTATCAAGCATTTAGTACATTTATTTTTAGGCTTTTCTATTATTTACGGAATTCATAAAATTCCATACCGCTACTTCAAAGGCCTTTCCATGGTAATGTTCCCGGTCATTCTAATTTTATTGTTGGTTACACTTCTTCAAGGCAGCACTATTGGTGGCGCCAATGCTAGCCGATGGATTCGAGTTCCATTTGTTGGATTTACATTTCAGCCCTCGACCTTGGCTGCTTTGGTTTTAATGGTTTTTGTAGCGCGCTATCTGACTAAAATCCACGGTACTGAGGTGTCTTTTAAAGCTTCTATAATACCACTTTGGATTCCTATTTTTTCTGTTTTGATATTGATCCTACCAGCTAATTTATCAACGGCATTTATTATATTTTCAATGCTAATGGTTCTGGCCTTTTTAGGAGGCTATCCACTAAAATATTTAGGAGCCGTTGCAGGCTTGGGAATTGTTCTATTTATCTTTTTTATTCTAATAGCAAAAGCATTTCCTGAAGCCATGCCAAACCGTGTAGATACATGGACCAGTCGCATTGAAAATTTTATGGACAATGAAGATACTGCTGAAGATTATCAAATTGAAAAGGCAAAAATTGCCATTGCATCTGGCAGTATTTACGGACTTGGCCCTGGAAAAAGTGTCCAGAAAAACTTTTTACCCCAATCCTCCTCAGATTTTATTTTTGCCATTATTATTGAGGAATATGGGTTGTTAGGAGGACTCTTTTTACTCACGCTTTATCTTTTATTACTGTTTAGGATTGTCATTGTCGCACAGAAGGCCGATTCTGTTTTTGGTAAATTGTTGTCGATTGGTGCTGGTTTACCCATTGTTTTTCAGGCTCTTATAAATATGGGCGTTGCTGTTGAGTTGTTTCCAGTAACTGGTCAAACGCTGCCGCTAATTAGCAGTGGAGGTACTTCCATATGGGTAACTTGTTTGGCTATTGGAATTATTTTAAGTGTCAGTGCCAAAAGAGAAGAGATTAGGAATGAACAAGGAGAAGCACAACATCCTTTAGAAATTTTAAGCGAAACTTTATCATGAGAAACCAAAGAGTCATTATATCAGGCGGCGGTACAGGAGGACATATTTATCCTGCACTTGCCATTGCCAATGGGCTTAAATTACGTTTTCCAGATATGAAGTTTTTATTTGTAGGAGCGAAGGGAAAAATGGAAATGGAAAAAGTTCCCGCCGCGGGCTTCTCTATTGTCGGGTTATGGATTTCAGGGTTTCATAGAAATCAAAAATTCAGAAACTTGTTATTTCCATTAAAATTAATTGTAAGTATGTTACAATCCATTTTAATACTAAAGAAATTTAGACCCAATACAGTAATTGGAACCGGTGGTTTTGCCAGTGGTCCTTTATTGTATATGGCCTCTATGTTTGGCATTCCTACCCTTATTCAGGAACAGAATTCCTTTCCTGGAATTACCAACAAACTTTTGAGCAAAAAAGCAAACACCATTTGTGTTGCCTATGAGGGCCTATCTAGGTTTTTCCCAAAAGATAAAATTAAAATTACAGGCAATCCAGTGCGTCAAGATTTATTGAATTTGACCCCAAAAACTTCTGCTGCAAAAGACTTTTTTAAACTGATTCCAGATCGAAAAACCCTTTTGGTTTTGGGTGGAAGTTTGGGGGCGCGTAGCGTTAATCAACTGATTGCAGAAAAACTGCCATACTTTAATGCACAAAACGTTCAAGTTATTTGGCAATGTGGTGCTTTGTATTTTGAGGATTACAAGCATTATGAATATGTACCAAAAGTTCAAGTGGTACCATTTATAAAACAAATGGATTATGCTTATGCAGCGGCTGATTTCATTATTTCAAGAGCGGGTGCGAGTTCTGTTTCTGAATTGTGCGTGGTGGGCAAGCCTGTGGTTTTCATTCCTTCACCAAATGTTGCTGAAGACCACCAAACTAAAAATGCCCGAGCAATTTCTCAAAATGAAGCTTCCATTTTAATTGAAGAATCAAAATTGAATGAAGAATTTGAATCCAAATTTTCAGAACTTTTGGAGTCAGAAACACTTCAGACTAAATTAAAAAATAACATTCAAAAATTAGCAAAATCTTCGGCTACAGAAGCCATTGTAAACGAAGTTGAAACACTTTTAGGCACATGAATATAAAATCCTTTGAAAATATATACTTTATCGGTATCGGAGGCATCGGAATGAGTGCCCTTGCAAAGTATTTTCATGCGCAACAAAAACAGGTTTCTGGCTACGATAAAACAGCCAGTGCCATCACGTCATCATTAGAATCTTTGGGTATTAAAATAGCGTTCAACGATACTTTTGAATCCATTGAAGCGACCTATTTAAATCCAGAGAAAACATTGGTCATTACCACGCCTGCAATTCCCAAAACAAACACTCTATTAAATTCCTTTAAAACAAGAGATTTTAAAATTATAAAACGTGCTGAGGCACTTGGATTAATCACAAACAGTACCAAGTGCTTGGCCGTTGGTGGAACCCATGGCAAAACAACCACAACCAGTATTTTAGGACATTTGATGTTTGAGTGTGATCAAAAAGTTACCGCATTTTTTGGTGGTATTTCTGAAAATTATAAATCTAATTTAATTCAAAATGGAAGTGCGATTACCGTGGTTGAAGCTGATGAATTTGACCGTTCATTTCTGTCACTAAAACCTCATTTGGCCTGTATTACATCAATTGATGCTGATCATTTAGACATTTATGGTACCAAAGCCAATCTCATTGACGCATTTCAAGCATTTTCAAATCTTTTGCCATCTTCAGATAAATTATTTATTCACGCGAGTGTACCCATACCAGGTATTACATATGCGGTAGAGGCGCCCGCAGATTTTACAGCTATCAATGTTACAATTAGAAATGGGGGTTATGTGTTTGACCTTAAAACTCCAGAACAGACCATTGAAAATCTTAAATTTTTCATGCCTGGAAAACACAATCTTTCTAATGCCGTTGCCGCACTCGCCATGGCCCTAGCTTGTGGTTGTACACCTTTAAAATTAAGAGCAGCCTTAAAAAGTTACAAGGGTGTAGAACGCCGTTTTTCCTATAGAATTAAAAGTGAATCTTTTATTTTTATTGATGATTATGCCCACCACCCCAAGGAAATAGATGCGGTTTGGGAGGCAGTCAGTGAAATGTATCCACAGAAAAAATTAACCGCTGTTTTTCAGCCTCATTTGTATAGCAGAACTTTAGATTTTGTTGAAGATTTTGCAGTTTCACTTTCAAAATTTGATGCGGTTTTATTGTTGGATATATACCCAGCACGTGAAGCACCTATCGCTGGAGTCACTTCGGATTTGTTATTGCAAAAAATTACTACCGAAACAAAACAGTTGGTTCAAAAATCAGCTTTGGTAACAGCCATCACATCCATAGGCAATCCAGTTTTAATTACCATGGGTGCTGGCGACATTGGTCATGAAGTTGAACCCCTCACTAAAAATTTGATGTATGCGTAAATATTTGAATTATATTAAAGGAATTTTTATGCTACTGCTAGTGGTGTTTTTATTTGCATTTTCATCGTTACGAAACAACGCTAGAACACCAGCCAGCGTAAACATTCATTTTAATGGAGAAAATCCTCTTTTTATCGCTGCATCAAACGTTGATAAAATGTTGATACAAAACCAAGAATATATAGAATGTATCACGAAAGATGTTTTGGATTTAAAAGCCTTAGAATCTACTATTTCTTCTCATGAAATGATTGAAACAGCAGAGGTTTATTTGACGGTTGATGGAGGCCTAAAGATAGATATTGAGCAACGTAAACCTTTGGCTAGAGTCGTTTCTGATCCTTCATTTTATATTGACCGACAAGGACAGCCAATGCCACTCTCAGACACTTACAGTGCACGTGTTTTGTTGGTGCATGGAAACGTTACAAATTCTAATATTGAAATTATTTATCAGATGCTAACGGCCATTGAAAATGATCCCTTTTTAAAATTATATGCCACAGATCTTATAATTGATGCTCAAAATCAAATTTCTATGCGCACAAGAGATTGTTCGTTTGAAATTCTTATTGGAGACCTTAATCGATTAGATCAAAAAATAATAAACTTTAAGGCCTTTTACCAAAAGGCTAAAAAGGACAGTTTACTAAAAGACTATAAACAGGTGAATTTAAAATTCAACCAACAAGTTGTTGGGATTAAATAAATAAAATATGGAGACTCAAAATACAGCCGTAGGCTTAGACATTGGAACCACAAAAATTGTAGCCATGATTGGGCGTAAAAACCAGTACGGTAAATTAGAAACAGTTGGTGTTGGAAAATCAAAAAGTCTGGGGGTTCACAGAGGAGTGGTAAACAACATCACCCAAACCATTCAATCCATTCAACAAGCCGTTTCCCAAGCAGAAGCCGCAACCGATATTAAAATTTCAGGCGTGACCGTTGGCATTGCTGGGCAACACATCCGAAGTTTACAGCACAGCGATTATATAACAAGGGCCAATGCAGAACAAGTCATTGATGAAGAGGACATTGATCGCTTGATCAATCAAGTTCATAAATTAGTGATGTTACCAGGTGAAGAAATCATTCATGTCCTGCCTCAGGATTTTAAAGTGGACGGGCAGGCAGAAATTAAAGAACCTATAGGAATGTATGGGGAAAGACTCGAAGCAAACTTTCATGTAGTTGTAGGGCAAGTTTCATCTATTCGTAACATTGGCCGTTGCATTCAAACGGCCGGTTTGAGCTTGGAAGGCATTACCTTGGAACCTTTGGCTTCTGCCAAAGCAGTCCTCAGTCAAGAAGAAAAAGAAGCGGGGGTTGCGTTGATTGATATTGGTGGCGGAACCACCGATTTAGCGGTGTTTAAAGATGGCATCATTCGCCATACAGCCGTCATCCCATTTGGAGGTAATGTTATCACTGAAGACATTAAAGAAGGTTGTTCCATTATTGAAAAACAAGCAGAGCTTTTAAAAATAAAATTTGGTTCGGCTTGGCCAGGCGAGAATAAAGACAACGAAATTGTTTCCATTCCTGGCCTTCGCGGTAGAGATCCCAAAGAGATAACGCTTAAGAATTTATCTAAAATCATTCATGCCAGAGTGGTGGAGATCATTGAACAAGTGTATGTGGAAATTAAAAATTATGGCCACGAAGAGCAAAAGAAAAAATTAATTGCAGGAATTGTACTGACAGGTGGCGGCAGTCAACTCAACCATTTAAAGCAATTGGTGGAATACATAACTGGAATGGACACCCGTGTGGGTTACCCCAATGAACATTTGGCAGGTGACAGTGATAGTGATATTACAAGTCCATTGTATGCGACTGCTGTTGGGTTGGTTTTAGATGGTTTGCATCGTCAAGATAAACAACAACCTGTGGCAGAGTCAAGCCCGAATTCAGATAAAGAATCACCTGAGATACCAAAAGATCCGCTTCCGGTACGTTCCAAAGGATTTTTAGAGAAACTAACCGAGCGCGTAAAAGAATTTTTAGAAAATGCAGAATAACCAACAATTAAATTAAAAAATATGAGCAGTAGTAACGATTTTGGAATCCACTTCGATTTACCAAAAAACCAATCAAACGTCATTAAAGTAATTGGCGTAGGAGGGGGCGGCAGCAATGCGATCAATCACATGTTTAAACAAGGCATCAATGGCGTCGATTTTGTCATTTGTAATACCGATTCTCAAGCCCTAAATAATAGCGGTGTACCCAATAAAATACAGTTGGGTGTCAATCTTACAGAGGGTCTTGGTGCAGGTGCAAATCCTGAGATAGGTGAAAAAGCAGCTATAGAGAGTTTAGAGGACATCCGCACCATGTTAACAACCAATACTAAAATGGTTTTTATTACTGCTGGTATGGGTGGGGGTACCGGAACCGGGGCTGCACCAATCATTGCGAAAATGGCCATGGATATGGACATTTTAACGGTTGGAATTGTCACCATGCCTTTTCAGTTTGAAGGGAAAATAAGAATCAATCAAGCACACAAAGGCATTGAGAAGTTTAGAAAAACCGTGGATTCTTTGGTTATTATAAACAACAATAAGTTGCGTGAAGTTTATGGAAACCTTGGCTTTAAAGCTGGGTTTTCAAAGGCTGATGAAGTGCTTTCCACAGCTGCTCGTGGAATTGCTGAAGTCATCACACACCATTACACCCAAAACATTGATTTAAGGGACGCCAAAACAGTACTGAGTTCTAGTGGAACCGCCATTATGGGGGCGTCTACCGCTTTTGGAGAAAATCGTGCAAAAAAGGCCATTACAAATGCTTTGGATTCACCTTTGTTAAATGACAACAAAATTACGGGAGCCAAAAATGTACTGCTCTTAATTGTTTCTGGTTCTAAAGAAATAACTATTGATGAAATCGGTGAAATCAACGATCACATTCAAGCCGAGGCAGGACATGGTGCTAATATTATTATGGGGGTTGGTGAGGATCAGGCCCACGGGGAAGCCATTTCTGTAACCATCATCGCAACAGGGTTTGATGCCCACCAGCAAAATGAAATTACAAATGTTGAGCCTTCAAAAGTAGTGCATGCTCTAGAAGATGAACAAACCATGGAACATGATTTAACAACTCTGGACTTTGAATCCCCTCAAAAGGAAATTTTAGATGGTGAAGATGAAACTCCAATTGTTTATGATTTAGAAAATGATACTGAAGAGCTATCACTTGAAGACTCAGAACAGCTTATGGATTTGATTCCAACGACAGAGTTGCTCAAAGGAATCGAAGTTGATTTTGAGGACGTACTTTACAATTCGGATGATGAAGAGTTTATTATAAATACAATTGAACCGGAAGCCGAAGTTTCAGATGCGATTGCAAACGATGAGCAGACAAGTTTGACATTTGATTTGCCAATTTCCAATAAAATAAACCCCTTGGAGGAAGGTGTTGAAATCTTTCAATTGGAAGACAATGTCAATAATATTGAAGTTGATGATTTTATTGAACTGGTTGCTGTTTCAGAAGTAGTGGGGGTTGGTGAAGAGACCTACACCCTTGATGATCACATTATTATTCAACAAACAAATAAAAAATTTGATCCATCGCTTGAAACGACAACAGATACTCCAGAGGTTGAGGTGGAGGAAGAAATGGTGCTTACCAAAGTGACTGTAAAAGAGCGTAAAGTCACTCCTGAGCCCAAAGAGAACACCAACCCTTTTGAGAGTCCAATCTCTAAAACCTTAAGAGATCGCGCTGATGACCGCCGTCAAAAAATGAAAGCCTTCAATTATAAATTTAATGCTTCTAAAATTGAAGAATTTGAAAACGAGCCGGCTTATAAACGCCAGGGAATTGAATTGAGTGATGGCCCGGAAGATTTTGAAAATCAAGTTTCAAGAACTTCCGTTACGTCAGACGAAAATGAAGACATACAAGTACGCTCCAATAATTCTTTTTTACACGATAACGTGGATTAGTCGAGGATTTCCAAAAATCCGGAAAAAAACCTGAAAATTTTTTCAGGTTTTTTTTATGCGTTATAATCTGTAAATGAATATTTAACTATATTCGTAAACCAAAAATAATTAACAATGAGCTTACAAGATTCTATTATGACGGCCCTGAAGGCCGCGATGAAATCAAAAGACACTTTGGCGCTTACGGCCTTGAGATCTGTAAAATCAGCCATTCTTTTGGCCCAAACCGAAAGTGGTTCAAAGGGCAGTATGTCTGAAGCGGATGAGGTAAAACTGCTTCAGAAGTTGGTCAAACAACGTCGCGACAGTGCGGAAATTTTCACCCAACAGAACCGTTCAGACTTGGCTGCTCCAGAAATGTCAGAAGCGGAAATCATCAGTCAATTTTTACCCGAAATGCTTTCTGAGGAAGCTGTTGAAAAAGCGGTTTTGAGTGCCATTCAAAAACTAGGTGCGGAAGGCATGAAAGATATGGGGAAAGTCATGGGCTCACTTAGTAAAGAACTGTCTGGAAAAACCGATGGAAAAACAATTTCTACATTGGTTAAAAAACATTTAATGTCCTAACATATAATGGCTGCGTAGCTCAATTGGATAGAGCACTGGATTTCGGCTCCAGCGGTTGAAGGTTCGACCCCTTTCGCAGTCGCCGAAGGGAATTGCAGAAATGTAGTTCCCTTTTTTATGTTGAGTGTTGCACCTATTGTTGCACCTATGCTTATTTTTTGTACATTTGGGTATGGTTATCACTCTAAAACTTAACTCATACGTAAGGGATAATGGTTTCTGCAACGTATATTTTAATGTTTCAAACGGCAAGAGTGGGGAAATAAATCAAGTTAGAAAGCGTATTTATAAAAACCTTGAGGTCAATCCCAAGCAATTCGATAAAAAGAATTTTAGAGCCAAGCCTAAGCATCCCAATCAAGCTATAATAAACCAAGCTATTACTAAATTCAAGGAAACCAAGCGCACTTGTGAAACCAAGTTCGATGCTGGGCAGTATACTATTCAACAAGTTCTAAACCACCTCAGCGGTGGCTCAAGCGTTGATAGTGTAGATGACTACATTCAGAATGTTATCAAGGATACAAGGACTTATCAAACCTACAGAGATTACTACAACATATTAGCTTGTTTCAAGAAGCATTTAGGCTATGATAAGAATAGAACA
>NYVA01000014.1 GCA_002684355.1 Formosa sp. | reverse complement strand
AAAAACGGACTTCCCCGACAGTCCTGAAGCTAAAAACATTGATGTTTTTATTGGAAAAGCACAAGCTATAATCAATTAAACCGCATGGCAACGGCTAACATAAATTTATCTAATTACGACAAATCAGCACTTCCCAATGCTAAAGATTTTAAAATTGGCATTGTGGTTTCACAATGGAATGAGAAGGTTACCAATGGTCTCTTGAAAGGGGCTTTGGAAACGCTTGAGGACTGTGGCGTAATGCAAGGAAATATTTCAATCAAATATGTTCCTGGCAGTTTTGAATTGATTTATGGTGCCAAAGTTGTACAAGCCTCTGATGTGGATGTTGTTATTACCATTGGATGTGTTATTCAAGGGGAAACAAAGCATTTTGATTATGTTTGTCAAGGGGTTACTCAAGGTATTAAAGACCTCAATATCTTAAACGATGTCCCCGTTATATTTTGTTTATTAACCGATAATAACATGCAACAATCTTTAGATCGCAGTGGTGGTAAACTCGGAAATAAAGGGGTAGAGGCGGCCATTACTGCGCTTAAAATGGCGGCATTAAACAAGGGCCAATAAACCCTGTTTACAAATTTCTGATTGCTGGTTTTATTTCTGGTTAAATTTTAAGTATTTTTATTGCATTGCAAAGCAGTATGGGATTCCAATCGAAATTACAAACCAAATCAACCTCTCCTTTTAAATTTAAAAGGCAACGGCGTTCCTCATTTGTATCCTTGCCATTATTGTTTGTTTTGCTTCTATTAATTCTGATTGGCATTTATGTATTGTAACTTAAATTTGATTAAATAAGATGGGCTTATTTAAACTTAGAAAAAATAAAAAATTCAATTACGAACCGCGTTATTACAAGGGGAGTGGTAGTCCGTTTGAAATTAAGCATAAGTTTGAGGATGAGCGTGTTACAGTTGAAAAAGCAAATTTAAAACGAACTTTAACAAATGCTATAAATGATTTTAAAAACCGGGATCAAAAATCCACTAAAACCATTGCAATGATCGTTTTAATTTTGGTCTTTATTTTTTTGTTTATCATTGATTTTGACCTAACTATTTTTTTTAATTAATGGAAAATATCATTCAACTTCTTCCAGATCATGTGGCCAATCAAATTGCAGCTGGCGAGGTCGTTCAACGACCTGCTTCTGTGGTGAAAGAATTACTGGAAAATGCCATTGATGCTGGAGCCTCTCAAATTAAACTCATCATAAGGAATTCTGGTAAAACGCTTGTTCAAGTTATTGACAATGGTATGGGAATGGGTGCTTCGGATGCCCGACTCTGTTTTGAACGTCACGCTACTTCTAAAATAACCAATGCAGAAGATTTATTCTGTCTAAATACCAAGGGGTTTCGCGGTGAGGCTTTGGCCAGTATTGCGGCCATCGCCCATGTCGAATTAAAAACCAAATTAAGAGGAGAATCTTTGGGTACTGCGGTTAAAATTGAAGGCAGTAAGCTTAAGTCTGAGGACGTGGTTTCTACTTCTGAAGGGACCTCAGTAGCGGTTAAAAATCTATTCTTTAACATTCCTGCAAGGCGAAATTTTCTAAAGTCCGATCCTGTGGAGTTGAGGCATATTATGGATGAATTTCACAGGGTTGCTATGGCCCATCCACAAATCAATTTCTCCATGCATCACAATGACAATGATCTTTTTGATTTGAGATCAGAACCGTTTCGACAACGCATCATTCATATTTTTGGTGCTAAAATGAATGAAAAATTGGTGCCAGTGCAAGAAGACACCGAATTGTTGAAGATTTCTGGTTTTGTTGGAAAACCCGAATTTGCTAAAAAATCAAGAGGCGAACAGTTCTTCTTTGTCAACCATCGTTTTATTAAAAGTTCGTATTTAAACCACGCCATTTCATCTGCTTTTGAAGGCTTGCTACTCCCCAATAAATACCCGAGTTATTTTCTTAATCTTGAAGTAGATCCCAAAAGTATTGACATCAATATTCATCCTACCAAAACAGAAATTAAATTTGATGATGAACCCACTTTGTACGCCTTGCTGAGAGCCGCTGTAAAACACAGTCTAGGACAGTTTAGTATTGCACCCGCTTTGGATTTTGAAAGAGATCCATCTATGGATACGCCTTATGACCAAGACATGAACAAAGTGTCTTTACCAAAAGTAGAAGTAGATTCTTCTTTCAACCCTTTTAGAACTCAATCAAAAGCAGCTGCTAAAAGCAATGTTTCTGATTGGGAAGGGCTATATGTGGGACTTGAATCAAAATCTAACTCTGATTTCAACTCCATTAGTGAAGCTCAATTTGAATCTGATGCGCTGCAATCCAGTATTTTTGAAAAAGCGTCTATTAAAAGTACTCAAAGCACTTTTCAACTTCAAAATAAATACATTGTAGGTACCATAAAATCGGGACTTGTTGTTATTGATCAAAACCGAGCACACGAACGCATTTTATACGAAGATTATCTCCAACAGATTACTTTAAAAGAACCTGTGAGTCAACAATTGTTGTTTCCTTTGCGATTGGAGTTTTCAACCCAGGAATTGGCTGTTGTAAAAAACATAGAGCCGCAACTTGTTCAAGCGGGATTCAAGTTTTCAGCTTTTGATTCGGAGACCTTTGAACTTACGGCATTGCCTGTGGGCGTTCAAGACACATTTATTTCAAAGATTTTTGATCAATTGATTAGCGATGTTCAGAACGAAGTTCCAGATTTTAATTTTAGTCAAAGTGACTTATTGGCTAAATCTATCGCCAAAAGTCTAGCTACGAAAAATGGCAAAAAATTAAGTATACAAGAACAAGAATTTATTATCAACGCGCTTTTTGCATGTAAAGAGCCCACTGTCACCCCCCACAATAAAACCATTTTTATTACTCTTGATGGTTCTTATTTAGACTCCAAATTTAATTGATATGATGCGAATAACTCCTGCTGTTAAACACCTTTTAATCCTAAACGTTATCATTTTTGTTGGTACCGCTTTTTTGGGAAATAAGTATTTTTTTGACGGAATTTTAGCGCTTTACTATCCCATGAGTGGTGCTTTTGAGTTTTGGCAAATTGGCACCCATATGTTTATGCACGGTAATTTAACGCACCTTTTTTTCAATATGTTTGCTTTATGGATGTTTGGGACTGCGGTTGAACAACAGTTTGGACTTCGTAAATTTTTAATTTTTTATTTGAGTTGCGGTTTAGGTGCAGTTAGCTTGACTTTTTTGGTATACTTTATCCAGATTTATCCATTGATTGGTGCCTTGGAATCCAATGGTTTTTCTTACGATTTGATTCAAGATCTTACAGCACTGAATATTTTAGAAGGAAATATGTTTAAAGGAGAACTTTTGGCAAATAAAATGCAAGTTGTATTGGAGTCTAATGGGATGTCTTTAAGTCAAGTAGATAACACATCTTTTAAAGCCCTTTTTGATCTGAATGTTAAAAGCAATGGCGCCATGGTAGGGGCTTCAGGTGCTATTATGGGCATTTTAGTGGCCTTTGGCATGTTGAATCCCAACGCCGAATTGATGCTAATTTTCTTACCAATCCCAATTAAAGCCAAATACTTCATCCCTGGAATCATTGTATTAGATTTGATCTCTGCTACAACCGCTGTATCTTTCTTTAGCCCAAGTAATACGGCTTATATTGCGCACATTGGAGGCGCTGTCACAGGTTTTCTAATCATGTATTTTTGGAAAAAAAATCAATTTAATAAATACCGCTGGAATTAAATGACAACGCTTTACCAAGATCTTAAAGATAAATTAGCACGGCTTCACGTTCTAGAACAAATGATTGTGGTCAACGCTCTGGTATTCCTTATCACAGGATTGTTAAGTTTGGTCATAAGCAATGGCCGTTTCTATGTTTTAGATTTCTTGTCCCTTTCAAATGATATTTGGGAGGTATTTTTAAATCCATGGACAATTATAACTTATGGCTTCTTGCACTACAGCCTTACTCATTTATTTTTTAATATGCTGGTCTTGTATATCTTGGCTAGAACTTTCGCAAACCTATACCGTCCTAGAATGGCCCTTAAGATTTATGTATTGGGAATTATTTCTGGTGCTGTTTTCTTTTCACTGGCTACAAGTCTATTTCCGGGCATTTTAAACATCAATGGACCTTTGGTAGGCGCTTCAGCAGGGGTGCGCGCTTGTATTATTTTTTTATGTGTTTATATGCCGGATAAATTGGTAGGCTTTTTCACCCTCCGTTTTAAACTTAAGTATTTGGGCATTGCCATGGTTGTTTTGGATTTACCAGGCTTACTTTCTGCCAATTCTGGTGGCACAGTCGCCCATATTGGAGGCTATGCTATGGGATTTTATTTTGCTTATCAATTGCAAAAAGGACGTGAAATTGGCCAATTTCTAGATAATATTTTGGATTATTTATCCAATAAAAAACACCCATTGAAAACAGCCTACAGAAAAAAAACTAAAAAAGACACACCAAAACCAAAGAAAGACCAGAACGCTTTTACCCACCAAAAACAAATAGATTTAATTTTAGATAAGATTGGTAAGAGCGGTTATGAAAGTTTGACTCAAGAAGAGAAGGACTTTCTTTTTAGGGCTGGAAAAAAATAAACCCTTGAAACGTTTAAACTTTTTTGATAAACTTGTCTTTCTGCTTAATTCTTTAGCAGCAACCGTACTTTTACTGTCTTATATTTTACCATTCCTACCCCCAAAGTCTTTTTCTGTCTTGGCAGTATTGAGTCTAGCGGTCCCTTTTCTACTGTTGTTAAATTTGATATTTTTTATCTATTGGCTGGCACAATTAAAGCGACAATTCATTTTATCTTTGTTTGTAATGGCCCTGGGCTATACGCATATAAAATCTTCTTTTAATTTCAATTCTAACGATAATTCTCAGGAAAAGGGCATCGAAATTATGAGTTACAATGTTCATTTATTAAACTTGTATAAATGGATCGACGCGGACGACATTCCAGAAAAAATTCATGATTTTATCATAAATCAAAGTCCTGCAATCGTGTGTATTCAAGAATATGAAAGCGGCATTGCGACAGATTTAAACTATCCATATGTTTTTAGACCTCAATCCAACTCAAAATCCGAGCTTGTCATCTTTTCAAAGTATAAATTTGTGAATTCAGGGGTTATCAATTTTCCAAGTTCAGCCAACCGCGCTGTTTTTGTAGATGTCAAAATAAAATCGGATACCCTTCGTATCTACAACTTACATTTACAGTCAACAGGAATTAATACAGATGTTAGAGGGCTGGACTCACAACAATCTGACCGGATGTTCAATCAATTGAGTTCTACTTTTACAGCCCAACAAGTTCAAGCGGAGCTCATGGCCACTAACATGCGCAAATCGCCTCACAAAATCGTTTTGTGTGGTGATTTCAATAACACCGCCCATTCCTATGTTTACAGGCTTTTAAAATCAAATTTAAAAGATACTTTTGAAGTTGCAGGTAATGGGTTTGGTGGCACCTATAATTTTGATTACTTCCCTTTGCGGATAGATTTTATTTTAACAGACCCCAGTATTGAGATTTTAAACTTCAAAAATTACGCTGTTGAATTTTCCGATCATTACCCAATATGCACGGCTTTAAAAATTAAGTAAGCATTAATGTTTTTCAGTACTGCTTTGTATTGGTGGGTGGTTTTTTAAATAGTTAAGCGTTTCAGGACCCATATTAAAAAGCAGATCTAATACACTAAGGTTCGAAATGTACCCATGTTTTGCTTGAAATACTTGTATGTAGGGTTTGGTTTGAATGGCCGCTGTTTTCCGCGCATTGATCAAAAAGCGAAAGTCATTTTCAGTTGATTCTTTATTAAACACTGTAGAATTCGTATGATTAAAATCAAATTCAAGACAGTGGTTAATGGCCTTAATACATTCCAAAACAAAGGGCAACAATAAGTTGTCCTCTTTTTGAAATAAAGGTCTTAATTCATCTTCGTAAAATTCAAAAAATGGTGAGGTTTTATAGGCACTTTCTATAGATTTCCATTGTACATTTTTCCATGGTGTTGCGTTGTCTATTAAAATATCTTGTGTTTTTTGGCGCTTGTTCTGGGTGTAATGAACGGGGATATGGAGTCCCATTTTCCCATTAGCACCGTAAATATAGCAACGGTTTCTATAGGTCTGTTTCTGATAATTATCATTGACCTCAAAGCAAAGGTCTTTGTGCTGTGTTAAGATTACATAGCTAGCAATGTTTGGAAAATAGGAGGGATATAGCAGACACATTCTTAAAAAATTAAGCCGCTTTTTGTCTTCTTTTCCGCCATTTTCTAAAGCCGTAGTTGGCCAATAGAAAAAATAAGAAATATTTTAAGTAGGATCGTCTTGGTCCATCGGGATGTACTGTGGTAAAGACACGGTCCCAACGAATTTTGTTGAGGCCTTTCCCATGGGTATTCCAGCTCATCCAAATAAAGACAGGTTTTCCAACAATGTGATTTTCAGGAACAAATCCCCAACGCCTGGCATCAATTGAATTGTTTCTGTTGTCTCCCATCATCCAATAATAATTTTGTTTGCATGTATATGTGGCAGCAACTTTGCCATTGATGTAAACTTGATTGCCTTTGGCATACACCTTATTGCCTTCGTATTCTGAAATCAGACGTTTGTACAAAGGGAGATTGCTGGTGTTGATTTCAATAGTGGCTCCTTTTTTTGGAATATAAATAGGGCCAAAATACGCCATATTCCAAGGGTACTCAGCATCTTGAGGAAACATATCTCGGTCGGCATAATCTTCAGGAAGGGTCATTTTCTGGATGCTTGCTACGCTGGGGTGGTTTTTAAATGCTTTCGCGGCTTCATCTGTAGCGGCAGACAGTTTAAAAGCTGTATTTGACTTTTGAATTCCATCTGTAATGTCATAATAAGTTTTTAAGCGGTTTTCAATATTTCGACTGAAACTTTTGCCTGGTTTGATACGTCCTTCATAGCTGAACTGAAGTTTTGCACGGTAGGGAAGTACATTCTTTTTACCATTTATGAAAACAAATCCATCGCGAATTTCAAGGGAATCTCCTGGGATGCCCACACAACGTTTTACCAGATTGGTTTTCTTATCTATAGGCTTGTAATAATTGCGATCTGGANTAAAATCATTCATATCNAAAAGCGTGTCAGCGGGCTGGTTAAACACTACAATCTCATTGCGTTTTACNTTTTCCCATCCAGGAATTCTNAAAAAAGGNAGTTGGAATTTATTCAGCCAAGATGTTTCCTTTTCTTNTATTCTGTCGTTAAATANATAAGATTTCTTTTTGGTTAATGGAATGGTATCNTGAACCATTGGAAGGCNAAGGGTTGTCATTGGAACNCTGGCACCGTAATGTANTTTACTAACGATTAAAAAATCTCCTACTAGCAGTGATTTTTCTAAAGAAGAAGAGGGGATTACAAAGGGCTGCATCATGTAAATATGAACTGTACTGGCTACGACTATGGCAAATAAAATGGAATTTACAAATTGACCTGCTGCCGATTTTGGTTCTGGTGAGCGGTTTTTAATATGTTGTAAATCAACAAAATAGTTTAAATAATAATTATAAAAACCCAATGTGCAGACCGCTAGAATGGTATCTGTCGTTTTATTTTTCCCAAAACTTCGGGCTGTTTCAACCCATATCACAGGAAACATAACACAATTGATAACTGGAAGGAAAATAAAAAAGATCCAATACCAGGGCCTGTTCATGATTTTGAACAAAACAAGCGCATTGTAAATTGGAACAAAAGCAGCCCATGGTTTTTGTCCTGCTTGTTTATAAATTTTCCAAGTTCCAAGACCGTGTATCAATTGAATTAAAAGGCCAAAATAAAACCATTCAGCTAAAGTCATAATCTATTTTTTTTATTGGATGTGCAAATTCAAATTTCGTTACACATTATTTAATATTCAAAACATCTTTCATAGAAAACACCCCTGTTTTACCAAACAACCATTCGGCTGCTATCACAGCGCCCAATCCAAACCCTTCACGATTTTTTGCAATGTGTTTAATTTCAATGCTGTCAATTTTTGAATCGTAGGAAACCTTGTGTGTACCTGGAATATTTTCAATGCGTTTGGCTTCGATACCAATTTGTTTGGGATCTAAAGATTTTCCCAGGGACCAGCCTGTATATTCGCTCTCTTTAATAGCATCTTCTGCTAAAGTTATTGCGGTTCCAGAGGGGGCATCTTGTTTTTGAGTGTGGTGAATTTCTTCTATGCCCATGCTGTATTCACCATAGGGTTTCATCACTTGCGCTAATTTCCGATTTAATTCAAAAAAGAGGTTCATGCCCAAACTAAAATTGGAGGCATATAAAAAAGCGCCATTTTTGGTGTGGCATAAGGATTTAATGGATTCAAAAGCTTCCAACCATCCTGTGGTTCCACAAACCACCGGGATCTGGCAGTTAATTGCTTCGGTTATGTTAGAAACTGCTGCGGTTGGTGTACTAAAGTCAATGGCTACATCGGCTATTTTTAAATTATAACTAGCGTCCCCTTGTTCTATTTTTAATACAATCTCATGGCCTCTTTCAATTGCAATTTTCTCAATGACTTTCCCCATTTTTCCATAGCCAAACAATGCAATTTTCATATCTTAAAGTTTTAAGTTTAATGACAGCCCAATTTGCGCGTTGTAATTAGGGTTGTTAAAGTCGATAAAGGGCTTAAATGATAAGTTTTCGTCCATGTTGTATTGAAGTAAATGTGCATCTACATTNGCATCAATAATGTTAAGCACATACAAGCCTACAGCCACCAGCATAGACATTTCTTTATTGCGTTTTAAGGTGCGTTGNGCTCTAATGAGCGCATCTTCAGAAATAAAGGGGCCTTCACCAGGGCCATAGAATTCGTCATCTGTAAAGCCTGCTAAACGTCTTTTATAAGCATTGCGGTAGCGGTCATAAATTTTATCATTGTCAAAATAAAAATAAAGTGCTGTGCCAATCGCCCCGTAAACAATAGGTATTTTCCAATATTTTTTATTGTATGCTTGTCCTAAGCCAGGTAGAGCAGCCGAATAAAAAGCAGCCTTTGCAGGTCGNAATGGATTCATTTTATCAGGTTTTGTTTTTGCTTCAATGACAAGTGCATCNTCGTTCTCTATGGGCTTGTTTTGTGATTGGGTCAAAAAACAGCTCACGATGCAAAAAGTTGTAATCAGAAATTTATTGATTTCCATCCAAAAGTTTTAAGATGCGTTTGTAGTCTTCTTTAGATTGGAAGGGTATAGAGATGGTTCCTTTATTTTTTTTCCCCATTTTTATCGAAACATTTTGACCAAAAAAATTAGAAATCTTATTTAAACCTTTTTTAGCAAAGTCGGGAAGTTCGACTGTNTTTTTNCTGGGTTTTNATTCTGGGTTGCTGTATTCATTCACCAAAGNTTCTGTAGCTCTCACCGANAATTTTTTGGATATAACACGTTCATATATTGCCAGTTGATCTTGGAGTTTTCGGATGTTTACCATGGCACGGCCATGTCCCATNCCAATAAACCCATCTCGNATGCCTGTTTGGATNATAGGGTCTAGTTTTAAAAGCCTNAGATANTTGGCAATTGTAGAGCGTTTTTTTCCAACGCGTTGGCTCATTTGATCTTGTGTTAGCTTTACTTCATCCATCAANCGTTGGTAGCNCATCGCAATTTCTATNGGGTCTAAATCTTGACGCTGAATNTTTTCTACNAATGCCATTTCGAGCGCTTCTTGGTCGTTGGCAAGGCGAATATAGGCAGGTATTGTTTTNAANCCCAACATTTTAGACGCACGAAAGCGACGTTCCCCAGACAACAATTGAAAGGCATTTGCNCCCAATTTTCTTAAAGTGATTGGTTGTATGATCCCCAGTTCATTGATGGAGCCTGCGAGTTGAAGCAATGAATCTTCATTAAATTTTGATCTGGGTTGAAATGGATTGACTTCAATGTGTTTAAGAGGGATGTCCAGTATGGAACCCAAAGCTAATTTGGCAGTTTTGGCATCAATCTGNTTCAAGTCACTTTGTGTGTCTTTCAAAATTACAGAAAGTCCGCGTCCCAATGCTTGTTTCTTTATCGCTTTTGCCATTCTTTAAATTTTATTTAGCCAGAATTTCTTGCGCCAAACTTAAGTAATTTGAAGCACCTTTACTATTGACATCATAATTTATTATGCTCTGACCAAAGCTTGGTGCTTCTCCCAAGCGCACATTTCTTTGAATAATGGTTTTGAACACCATATCGTTAAAATGGTTTTGAACTTCTTCCACTACTTGATTCGATAAGCGTAGTCTCGAGTCGTACATGGTCAACAGCAGCCCTTCAATGTCCAGGGATTTATTGTGGATTTTTTGTACACTTTTTACTGTATTAAGAAGTTTACCCAAACCTTCTAATGCAAAATATTCACATTGTATGGGAATGATAATCGAATCTGAGGCGGTGAGTGCATTGAGTGTTAACAATCCAAGAGACGGAGCGCAATCAATTAAAATGTAATCGTATTGTTCTTTTATTGGTTGCAATGCCTTTAAAAGCATGTATTCTCTTTCTTCAATATCTATGAGTTCAATTTCAATGGCTACCAAATCAATATGGGCCGCAATCAGATCTACATTGGGGGCTGAAGTATTTATAACGGCGTCTTGA